>JAJUGM010000252.1 GCA_029268165.1 Bacteroidota bacterium | reverse complement strand
GTACAGCATTTACAACCCTCAAAGGTTGTAACATGCTGTTTTTCATTTCGTTAACCCCCAAAAATGCCGAAAATAGAAATACAAAAATCAATATTTAAAATGCAAAGTTGTAAAAATAAAATTGAATTTTATTAAACAGGACGAAACACGTACTTTTCATAAAATAAAGTAAAAAACCTGCTTGAAGCCGACACGCTTAAATCTGATGATTTCAAAAAATTATATAATTCATGCAAAGAAATCCTGCAGAAACATCCTTTCAGTGTGCGCTATCTGCTTACCTTGGGTGTTGCCTGCTCAAAGCTAGGATTAGCAAAGGAAGCAACTGCAAACTTTTTCAAGTATGAACGGATTATATCAGCTATTTTATCTTCAGGCGACGGAGCTACAGAGGGCAGCGCATGGTGTGTTATACAAATTCCTGATGAGTACGAACTTGTAAGAGCCCTGGGATTTGAACCAACAGGCGAGCAAAGGTTTTTAAGTAATTCATTATGCGAATTCATTTTTGTTGAAGAAAATGAGTATAATATTGAAGGTTTTTATTTTGATATTAGTAAACCATTCTCTCAAAGTATCAAATAAATACAAATCTTTCATTCCTTGTTTTCATTAATTATTTGCAGGGAGTTTTTATGTTGCCAGTATGGAAAGATGAATTTGTTATCCGTTCGTATGATATCGACTGCAAAAATCAGTTAAGAATCAGTAATTTGTGCAGCTATTTTCAGGAAATTGCCGGACATCATGCTGATCATCTTGAACTTGGATTTCATCATATCAGGCGCCAGGGGCTAGTATGGGTGCTGGCAAGGATTGAAATACAATTTAAAAAGTTACCACGGTGGGGTGATAGCATAACCATTGAAACGTGGCCTTCAGGAAACGAACGGCTTTATTACCGGAGGGAATTTGTTGTTAAACATCATGAAAAGGAAATGATAAGAGCCTCATCTTTCTGGCTGCTGATTAATATGTATACACACAGGCCAAAAATACTGCCTCTGCCGGAAGAAATAGAAAAGCAGAATGCTGGTAAATATGCAACAGTAGTGATGTCAGAAGACATTCCTTCTGTCTGTGAAGGAGAAAAAGTTGTCATCCCTGTGCGTTATAATGACCTTGACTTTAACTTCCATGTAAATAATATACGGTATGTTGCCTGGATAACAGATATGATCTCTGTGGACTATTTCATTAACCATATTCCGGAATTCCTGCGCATTGATTTTAAACATGAGGTCAAAGCCGGTGAATCGGTTGAGATAATAAATAAAAACACTGAAAATACCTTTGTTTTCGAGGGCAAAATAAGAGGGAATAATGCAATATGTTTTAGAGCGCTGATGCGGTTTTGCGAATCTCATTAAGTATATTTTCATGCTTCTGCCTTCTTTTGTATCAGTATTTCAATATATTTGTGATAATATCACAACAAATTGCCGATAATGCAAAAGGTAAATGAATTTCTTTTGTGGCTCGACCAGTATCTGGGCAGTCATTACTGGTTTGTATTCCTGCTGATAGGAACCGGAATTTTTTATACACTTTACCTTAGGTTTCCTCAGATAAGATATTTCGGGCATGCCATAAGAATTACTAAAGGAAAGTATGACCGTAAAGGCGATGCAGGTGATGCATCACATTTTCAGGCATTGGCCACAGCGCTTTCAGGGACGGTTGGTACCGGTAATATTGCCGGTGTTGCCCTGGCTATTCATCTGGGTGGGCCTGCAGCATTATTCTGGATGCTTGTTACGGCATTTCTGGGCATGACAACAAAATTCACCGAGGTACTATTATCGCATAAGTACCGCGACTTTGTTGAAGATGGCACTGCAGCAGGCGGGCCTATGTATTACATGAAAAAAAGGCTGAACATTAATATTAAAGGAAATCAGCTAAAAACAGGTTATATTTTGGGAGGTATCTTTGCAGTGGCTACCATCCTTTGTTCCTTTGGCACCGGAAGCCTGCCTCAGATCAACAATATAGCCTATTCTATGTTTCAATCCTTTGGAATAAAACAGATTATAACCGGAGGCATACTTTCGGTTATACTGGCACTGATTATTATTGGCGGTATCAGAAGCATTGTAAAGGTAACCGATAAACTGGTTCCTATAATGGCGCTTATTTATTTCATTGGTGCAATTTCTGTTCTTATATTTAACTTGAGCAATGTTCCTGAGGCTTTTATATCAATCTTCCGTGATGTTTTCACGGGAACTGCCGCAACAGGAGGGTTTCTCGGCGCTGGCTTTGCATTTGCCTTTAACCGCGGTGTTAACCGTGGACTATTTTCAAACGAGGCAGGTCAGGGATCAGCCCCAATTGCCCATGCTGCAGCAAGGGCACATGAACCGGTTTCGGAAGGGATGGTCGCTATACTGGAACCTTTTATCGATACTATAATAATATGTTTTCTTACAGGTATAACACTGCTGTCGTCGGGTGTATGGAGTGATAAAATAGAAAACCAATTTCAATCTGCTGATATACAAATACTTGATGGAATTTATTCCGATAATGACCAGAAAAACATCAACAAATTATACCTTCACCTGAAAAATAAAGAAATATTGCCATTGTTCACAGGAAAACTGCACATTGAAAATGGCAGGGTAAAAAACAACGTTACGATCATTAACGCAAGGTCGGTGGCAGAGGATGTTAAAGTTTTTACGGGCAAAAATAACCTGTTTGAAGGCGAACTGATTGTCCAAAATGGCAAGATATCAGCTTCAAATCCTGTGCATTATTTTACCGGGAAGTCTCTTATTCATAGCGCTGCCCTCACCAATGAGGCCTTTAAAAAAAGTTTCTTCGGGTCATGGGGTGAATATATTGTATCAGTAAGCATTCTGCTATTTGCTTTTTCAACAGCAATCTCGTGGTCATATTATGGTGACAGGGCAGTTACTTTCCTGTTTGGCTCAAGATATGTAATGATATACAGGATAATATATATTATTGCATTTTTTATAGCTTCTTTTACAGATACCACTATAATATGGAATCTTTCGGGCATTACCCTTGTATTGATGACTACACCTAACCTGATAGGCCTTTTAGTACTGCATAAAGAGGTTAAATCAACTATACAGCAATACTGGATTGACTTTCACAAGGAATACCCTCAAGAGACTACGCCGGAATAATCCGCTTAATGTTCAACTCCGATACTAATCATTGACCCATCGGGCATCATGTTATCTGAGGGGGGTACGCCAAATTTATAAAGATATTGCAGCCGCCTGCACTCATTTTTATTAACACCTTTACAATAACATGATATTAACTTTTCGGTGTCAATCAGACCTGAAGAAGCATAACGGGCAAAAAATCCGCATTTTTCCAATAAGTGACATTCCATGATTATTAGTATATTTTCTGTTAATATACAAAAAAATAATCAGAATGTCAAGTTTTATTTTACTGCGTACTTCTCGAGTATCTTTTTTTCAAGCTCTTCTGCAAGTTCAGGATTATCTTGTAGTAGTTGTTTCACAGCATCGCGGCCCTGTCCGAGTTTTGTATCGCCGTAACTAAACCATGAACCGCTTTTTTTAATAATCTCAGCTTCGGTAGCCATATCAATAATTTCGCCTATGCGCGATATGCCCTCACCGTATAAAATATCAAATTCGGCTTTGCGAAAAGGAGGTGCCAGTTTGTTTTTCACTATCTTCACCTTTGTGCGGTTGCCTAATATTTCTTCCCCTTCCTTGAGCTGATTAACTTTTCGGATGTCAATGCGTACTGAGGCGTAAAATTTCAGGGCATTACCACCTGTAGTTGTTTCAGGATTTCCGAACATAATGCCGATTTTTTCGCGTAGCTGATTGATAAAAATGCAGCATGTGTTTGTTTTACTAATGGTGGCAGTGAGTTTTCTTAATGCCTGCGACATAAGGCGTGCCTGAAGCCCCATTTTTGAATCACCCATCTCACCTTCTATCTCTGCCTTTGGTGTCAAGGCTGCAACGGAGTCGATAACAATGATATCAATAGCTCCTGATCGGATGAGGTGGTCGGCTATTTCAAGTGCCTGTTCGCCATGATCGGGTTGCGAAATCAGCAGGTTTTCAACATCAACGCCTAGTTTTTGTGCATAAAAACGGTCAAAGGCATGCTCGGCATCAATGAAAGCAGCTATGCCACCGGCTTTCTGGGCTTCGGCAATGGCATGAATGGCTAGCGTTGTTTTGCCTGATGATTCAGGCCCAAAAATTTCAACCACCCTGCCACGCGGATATCCGCCTACGCCAAGCGCTATGTCAAGGCCAATAGACCCTGAGGGGATTGCAGCAACATTCACAATAGCATGGTCGCCCAGTTTCATGATAGCGCCTTTGCCAAAATCTTTTTCAATCTTCCCCAGTGTAATCTCAAGCGATTTAAGCTTTTCTTTTTTTACCTCGTCGATGGTTTGTTCTTTTGCCATTTATGTAACAGATATTTTAGTTTTAATTTCATTTTAATCCAAGTTCCTCAAGGATCTGCCCGGCATGGTCGGCAGTATTGACTTTTGTAATAATACGGATTATCTTACCCTGCTCATCAATAACATAAGTAGTGCGCAACACACCCATGTAAGATTTACCATACATCTTTTTTTCGCCCCATGCGTTATAAGCCTTTAAAATTTCAGCTTCCTTGTCGGCAATCAGATGAAAAGGAAGATTGTGTTTGGTTCTAAACCTGGCGTGCGATTTTTCATCATCCGGACTGACGCCTATGACTTCAAAACCATGTTTGGTGAGTTCATTGTAATTATCCCTTAGGCTGCATGCTTCAGCAGTGCAACCGGGGGTGTCATCCTTGGGATAGAAATAGAGTATAACTTTCCTGCCCCTGAAATCAGTCAGGCTGATTTCTTTTCCTTCCTGGTTTTTTGCCGTAAAAGCCGGAGCTATGTCACCTTCCGCAATCTTTGCCATAGTTTGTTTTGAATGAGTAAAAATACAAATTAACCGACATTAGTCAATAGAATTAGATAAAAATAATTCATGCATCAGAAAAGTATGAAGCTGCGAGCTACGAGCTGCGAACTAAGTGATAACAGATTCATAAATAACATCTTAAATTATTACTTTTAAAATGATAAGAATTAATCCCGTATTAGTCATTAGGAGAGAAACGAACTAATGACAAATTCGGGTTAATAATGGCTGAAGAATATGGAAAGTAATTTTTCCGGTTCATCAGGAAAATGCGTAGGTAAATATAAAAATAAACTGGTAAAACATTATATTGAGAGTTGACAAAAGCTTTCAAAAATGAATACCAGTTTATTATATCATGTATTTGGTTTGCAAGGACAAATGGTTATTACCTC
>JAJUGM010000251.1 GCA_029268165.1 Bacteroidota bacterium | reverse complement strand
GCTGCATCAGTAATAGAAGAGGAATAGACTCCTTTATATGTTTCGGCAAAATTATAAAGTTGTTTTGCATGATTTAATAAGATAGTACTATAAGCAGGGTCATCTGTTTTAAACAAAATACTTGCTGCGGCCATTGCTGCTGCAGTTTCGCCGGCAAGATCTGATCCGGGTTTTGAAGCATCAATTTTATAAGCTGGTCTTGACATTTTCATTATTTCAGCTGATCCCCAGAAAGCATGATCAATGCCACCGTTACCAACCTGACCATAAAATTCATTAGGTGCTGTATGACATTTGATAAAATAATCATTTACAAAACGCAGATTTCTTTTCAAATAAGTCATCTGACCCGAAGAAACATAACCATCAGCAAAATCAATTGCTCCCCATGCAAGAGCAGTTGCACTAAATGCCATAGGAAACCCAAATTTTACGTGATCTCCGGCATCATACCAACCGCCTGTTAGATCATGGCCAACATCCGACCCGTCGTTCATGGCCGAATTACCTCTCCATGACACTCGGTTGGTTGAAGGTAATGCACCTGATTGCTGGCATTCATAGAAAAACATTGATTTCTGCAACGCTTCAGCATAGTTGTAGGTCTGTGCATAAATACCAAAAAAAACTAAGCATAAGAAACTTGCTATAAATAATAGTAGTTTCAAAATTTTTGTTTTCAGAAAATGATAAAATTCATACATAATTAATAAGGTAAAAGTTAATAATTAATTAAAGGTTTATTAATGAATTATTTACAAATGAATTGGGGATTTAGATAAGGTGGATTAAAAATAAAGGGAGGGATATTAAAATATATTTAAAAATACCTGACCTGAATACGACACAATTTTATTTTATGACTGACAAAACTACGACATAAAATGACGTATAAATGTCCAATATGTCTGTAAATACTATATTTTATTAAGAAATGCTGTTAAATTTTCAGTACGATCAATATTAAATTTTTTCCTTAACCTTGACCGAGCTTTTTCAACTCCTCTTGTCGATATGTTTAATAATGAAGCTATTTCTTTTGTACTGAGGTCTAGTTTTAAATAGGTACACAGTTTGAGATAAGTCAAACTTAAGTCTGGATATTCACGTTTAAGGCGTTTGATATAGTCGCCATGCACCTCGTTAAAATGCTTTTCGAATCTTTCCCAGTCCTTATCAGTTCTGAATTCATTATTAATAGTATCGCTGAGTTCAATTATGCCTTTTTTTAATTCATCTGTTTTAATTGATTTAATAAACTGAGTGAGCTTACTGTTTATATTACGGAGAATATCATTTTTATGGGTTAATTGCAATGCATAAGAAATAAGTTGTGAGTTTTTAAGATTCATCAGGGCGTCTTGTTTTTCTACCTCAGCTTTAAGTTTTTCTTCCCTTAACTGCATTTGTTCCTTTTCATTTTTTAATTTGTCTTCGAGCATCTTGCGTTTGAGGTCTTCTTTCTGTTTTTGCCATTCTGTTAACCTTCTTCTGTACCAGCTATATGCAAAAAACAACAAGGAGATTATTACTATGCCTCTGAACCAGTTGCGCATCCAAAAGGGTGGGATAATTGTAATATCTAATTTTGCTTCATTGAGTGGGATTTCTTCAACATTCTCATAATCTATTAGTTGAACAACAAAAGTATAGTTACCAGGTTTTAGATTGGTATAGGTTACTGATTGTTTACCATTCAGGTCATAATTCCAGTCAGCATCAAAACCATTTAGCCTGTATCGGTATTTACTGGATAAATTCCTGAATGACAGAGCAGTGTAATCTAATGATACAACATTGTGCTTATACTTAAGACGTATTTTGCGTGTAATAGAAATATCTTTTTCAAGAATAACCAAACCATCAATCTTTTCATCTATCTGTACTGTTTTATTGTATAGCAATAATCGGGTAATGATAACCGGGGAACTAAGTTGTTTTTTTAATATACTATCAGGATGAAAATAAATCAGACCATCAATACTGCCTAAATAAAAATTACCAGCATCATCTTTATAAGAGGCATTTTCGATAAAAGATAAACTTAATAATCCATCTGATTTGTTGTAATTTGTAAATTTATTTTTTGATATATCAAGCATTGAAAGGCCTATATTGGTAGAAAGCCAGAGATTCCCTTTGTTATCTTCGAGAATACTTGCAATTGTGTTATCGGGTAAACCATCCTGTATATAAAATTTTGAAAAGGTGTTGGAAGTACGGTTAAATTTGTTTAATCCATTGCTTGTGCCAACCCAAATGGTACGGTTTCTATCCTCATGAACGGAAAGTACCATGTTGTCACTTAATGAGCCTCTATCTGATTTATCCTGAAAATAATTAATAAACTGCTTTTTTACAGGATCGTATGCATTAAGTCCAAAAGCTGTAGCAATCCATATATAACCGTAAGAATCGGCCATAATATCGCGAATCCAATCGAGACTTATTGAATTTGAAGCATTTAAGTCTCTCACAATCTTGGTTATTGCATCTGTTTTGGGGTTCAAGATATAAATCCCTCCTCCGTTGGTACCTACCCATAAATTTCCTTCCTTGTCTTCAAAAAAGCAACGTATATCATCATTTGTAATATCATTGCTCTTAACGGTCCTTGAACTATATTTTTTAATCTGTTTCGTTTTGGGGTCATACCGGTAAAAACCATCCAGGTATGTACCTATCCAGATAAATGACTTACTGTCTTGATAAAGAGCAAGAACAGACTTATTCTTTATGTTTTCAATGAATGCCGGGGTAAATATACTTTTTTCAATTCTGTTCCAGTTTTTATCAAAAATATTAATCCCACCACCGTCAGTACCTACCCAAAGATTACCGTTGTTATCCTTTAATATCGCGGTAACCAGCATGTTATCAAGAGAATTGCTATAACCCGGATTACTGCCCAGAGAATAAAAATTGGGTTTACCCCGTGATAAAGAAATACCTCCGTGAAAATGTCCTGTCCATAAATTACCTTCGCGATCAATAGTAATTGCATGCACTGCATTATTACTTAATGATTTGTTGTCAAAACCCAGATATTTGTATGTAATAAAGCTTTCTTTCATGGCATCAAAATAAGAAAGGCCGCCACCATCGGTACCTATCCAGCAATTACCTGTTTTTTCACTAAAGATCGTCCAAATCCGGTTTGAAGGAATTGATCCGGGATTTTCAGGATCATGGGTAAAAAATCTGTATTGTCCTGTGCGTGTATTATAAATACAAAGCCCCCTTGAATACGTACCGATATATAGATGATCAGGTTTTCCTCCGGTTATAATTCTTATTTCCAGATCATCATTTTCAGATATTTGAATGCTCTTCCACTGATTAGTTGATACTGTATATTTGAAAATACCATGATTATAAGTGGCTATCCATAATGTATTATTATTTTCTTTATAAATTGATGAAAAACGGGTGTACCCACCCTGCAATTTTATTCTATTAAGGACTGATGATTCAGGTTTGTTCTTGTTTAGTTTTAGTTTGTATAAACCGCCGCCATCTGTTGCTATAAAATATTCATTTTCGGATATTCTTGACAATGAAGTGACTTGTTTAAAAACATTATTGTTAGCATCAGGGAAAAATTTAAAATGAATAAAAGAATCTTTCTCCCGGTTATATAATTCAAGTGAACGGCGGGTGCCTACCCAGAAAAGTGAATCTTCATCTTCATATAATAAAAGTATAGCATTGTGTAAAATGCTTTGTGCCCCGTTATTTTCTTTATAGAGCCTGAAAGATCTGCTGTCATATCTCACTAGTCCATCTTCTGTTCCAATCCAAATGTATCCACGTGAGTCTTTGAAAATGCAGTTAACAATGCTATTTGGTAAACCATCGCCTACATTGATGCGTTCAAAAATAAGCTGAAAATTCCGCGCACAGATTAATTGCAATGTTGCGAAATATAAGCAGATACCAAGACATAATATTTGAAACCTGTATATTGTCCTATACATAATACATTTTGAAGTCAAAGACAATAAAAATGTCGGGGATTGGTCTGGATCATTCTATATTTTCTATAAAATTAATATGAATATATAAAACTAAATGAAAAATTGTTTTAAAATACTTTTTTTGAAGAAAAAATCAGCTCGTTATTTTAGATATTGAGTTTATCCTAAATAGGTTAGGTTTTTCTGAAAAGGAGATTTGAAATTACTGAAACCAAATAATTTATTTAAGCTATCAGCATTTAACCCAAGTACGATGAATTAACAAATTCATTCGGGCGAATAACAATTTGATGTATTTTTAAAGTGGATGAGTCTTCAGGAGTTAAGCGCACCGATTTGGAAAAATAGGGCTAACGACAGATCCGGGTTTAACCTGAACTTATAAGGTTAACAACTAAATTTTCTGATTGGGGGTTTTGGAAATCTTTGATAAAGTTTTATATTTCATAAAGAACGGGGAACGGGAATTTGCGCAGTAACATGATCAAGATATATCATAACTGCTGACTGAGCTGTTATTATATAGTCACCTTTGGAGCGGGAAACGGGGCTCGAACCCGCGACCTAAAGCTTGGGAAGCTTTCGCTCTGCCAACTGAGCTATTCCCGCATAATTTGAATTCTGAGCCTCTCAGGGGATTTGAACCCCCGACCTGCGGTTTACGAAACCGCCGCTCTGACCAGCTGAGCTAAAGAGGCAAGTATACAAAAAAACAACCAATTTTAATACAAATATATCAATTTTCATTTTTACCTTACAATTGCTGTTGCCTTAATGCCCTTATCCGTTGTAATAAGGTTGGATGGGAGTAATGAAAGAATACATATAGCGGATGCGGTGTAAGGTTGCTCAGATTTTTGGATGTTAATTTTTTTAATGCTGAAATCAACACTTCGCCGTTAAAGTTTTCTTTGGTATATCCATCAGCTGCATACTCATGTTTTCTTGAAATAAAATTTAGCAATAAACCTAATACCATGGATATTGGGCTATATAAAATACCAAAAGAAACAAGACCAATATGAAAACTTGGCTCACTTACACCAAGCGCTGCTGAAAGATGAGGATTATCTATTAAAAGTGAGAATATATACAATGTTATTCCGGTTTGAATAATACCGTTAATAAGTCCTACTACCGTATGTTTCTTTTTATAATGGCCTATTTCATGTGCCAGGACACTGACAATTTCATTAGTATTCAGATCCTTAATAAGCGTATCATACAATACTATCCTTTTTTTTGATCCCAAACCGGTAAAATAGGCATTTGATTTGGTTGAACGCTTAGATCCATCAATTACAAATATGTTGTCAATTTTAAATCCGGCTTTATCTGCAAATTTTTCAATTTCATTGCGCAGTTCTCCGCTTTC
>JAJUGM010000250.1 GCA_029268165.1 Bacteroidota bacterium | reverse complement strand
ATGATAAATAATGTAAACAAAGCCTCACTTACCTTTGCCCTGGCGCATAAAATTGGTTGCCTGTCAAAGGTTTTATCCATATTGTCCTATTATAATATTAACCTTGCTAAGGTGCAGTCGATGCCAATTATTGGCAAAGACTGGGAATATCAGTTTTATATTGATGTTGAAATTGATGATTACAATATGTACCGCCAGGCTATTGATGCTATTAGGCCTTTCACCAGTAATCTTCAGATTTTAGGGGAATATGTCAAAGGAAAATCAATTTTAGAATAAAAAATATGGGTGTAGAATTAAAATTATCGCCCTTCACATTTGAAGGGATTCCTGCAGAAAAGCCACTTGTGATGGCAGGCCCTTGCAGCGCTGAAACCGAAGATCAGGTGATGGAAACTGCAAGGCAGATTAGCAATTATGGAATAAAAATTTTCAGGGCAGGTATCTGGAAACCGCGAACCCGACCCAGTGCCTTTGAAGGCGTTGGCAAAGAAGGTCTGCCATGGCTGAAACGGGTGAAAGAGGAACTTGGCATGTACACTGCAACCGAGGTGGCCAACGTCAAGCACATATACGATGCGCTTAAAGCCGGTATTGATATAATCTGGATTGGCGCAAGAACTACCGCTAACCCTTTTGCAGTTCAGGAAATAGCTGACTCACTGAGAGGTGTAGATATCCCGGTTCTGGTTAAAAATCCGATTAATCCGGATGTCGAATTGTGGATTGGTGCATTTGAACGATTAAACCGTTCCGGCGTTACTAAACTTGCTGCTATTCACCGGGGATTTTCCATTTACAGCAAAACACTTTACAGAAACAATCCGCAATGGGAAATTCCTATCGAACTTAAAAGACAGATTCCTGATTTGCCAATTATAACTGATCCAAGTCATATCTGCGGAAGTCGTGATTTATTGTTTGAAATTTCGCAGAGGGCAATGGACCTTGATTTTGACGGATTGATTATCGAAACTCACTGTAATCCTGACAAAGCCTTGAGCGATGCCCAACAACAGATTACACCCGATGAACTGCACAGGTTACTCAGCAGGCTTATTCTCCGCAAAGCAGATATTGATAATAATACCCTTTTATCGACCCTTGAAGAGCTAAGGCATGAAATTGATAAATACGACGACAGGCTGGTTGAACTATTTGAACTGAGAATGGCGGTTTCCCGAAAAATAGGTTTATATAAGAAACAAAACAATATTACTATTTTGCAGGCAAGCCGGTGGGATGAAATCCTGAAACACCGAATAGAACAGGCAGCTCAGAAAGGGTTGAGCGAGGAATTTATCATTAAGGTTTTCAGGGCTATACATGAAGAATCTATTAATCATCAGACCAAAGTGATGAATGAACCTTAATTATTAACGAAAAATTTATAAATTTTTGTCATCTTTGCGCCTTAATTCATTCGATGAGAACAATTGAAATCAATACTCCTTCGGGTATTTCGAAAATATTAATCGGAGAGCGACTGGGAAATCTGCGCCAATATTTACCTGAAACACGATGTATAATAATTACTGATGCGAACATTTTAAGGTATTACAGGAGGGAATTACCTGATTTACCAATAATAACAATTGGCACAGGCGAAAAAAGCAAGACTCTGAAAACCCTGGATTATATTTTTGAACAACTGTTAAAGTACGAAGCAGACAGGTCAACCTTCGTCATTGGCATAGGAGGGGGTATTGTTTGTGATGTGGCCGGTTTTGCAGCGTCGGTTTATATGCGTGGATTGCGTTTTGGATTTGTTTCCACAACCTTATTGTCGCAAGTCGATGCCAGTGTGGGAGGCAAAAATGGGGTGAATTACAAAGGTTATAAAAACATGCTTGGTGTTTTTAATCAGCCTGTTTTTGTAATATGTGATCCTACCATGTTGCAAACACTTGATGAACGGGAATTTAAAGCTGGGTTTGCCGAGATAGTAAAAGCCGGAGCCATTAAGTCCGACACATTATTTGCATATCTCGAAAAGTATTATGCCGAAGCGCTGAAAGCCAATCATGAAGTGCTTGAAGATATTATTTACAATTCGGTAAAAATTAAAGCAGATATAGTTGCTGTTGATGAAAAGGAAAAAGGGGAAAGGCGAAAGCTCAACTTTGGCCATACATTTGCACATGCCTTTGAGAGTATTACCCGCATAAGGCATGGCGAAGCGGTAAGTATTGGAATGGTTTTGGCTTCGCAGTTATCATATAAGCTTGGTTTGCTTGCCCAAGCAGATGTTAAACGGGTGAGAAGCCTGCTTGAAGCATTTCAGCTGCCTGTTGATGCAGGCAATATTTTGAAAAGGGCTGTATCGGCCATGAAGAAGGATAAAAAACGTGAGGGTGATACGTTGCACATGGTACTATTAAAAACAATAGGTGAAGCCATTGTGCATCAGTTAACTTTTAGTCAACTTGAAGCTTTAGTATATGATTTGCGTTAGTATTTCAGAGAAAAACCTTGAAAAGTGCCTTGAGCTGATTGAGAAAACTGAAATATCAGAGATCAGGCTTGACTTAACCGGACATAACAAAGAAGAAATTGAAAAACTATTTTCATGTCGTAAAAGGCTTATTGCTACCTGTCGTCCGGGAGTTTTTTCACAGGAAGAACAAATGGAAAAGCTTAAAAATGCTATCAGAAGCGGTGCGACCTATGTGGATATTGAATATGAAGCCCCTGATGAGTACAAACATGAGCTGATGGCCTATGCCCATCGCCATGAATGTTATGTGATTATTTCATATCATAACTATGAATGCACGCCTGAAATGGAGCAGCTTGAACAGATAATGAAGAACTGTTTTACCCAAGGATGCGACATTGCCAAAATTGCCACACTTGTGAGACTCAACAGTGATAATTCAAAATTATTATCGTTATATCGGCACCCTGGCAGGCTTATCGCCTTTGGCATGGGTGATCTGGGTAAAATTACCCGAATCGTGGCGCCATTTCTTGGTGCAGAATTTACCTATGCAGCTATGGACGATGGTGAACCAACAGCACCGGGACAAATTAATTACAGCAGATTGAAAGAATTTATTGCATCCATTCAACAGATTTGACCCATGAACTCTTTTGGTAAAATATTCAAAATCAGTATATTCGGAGAATCACATGGTGAAAGTATTGGAATCGTCATTGATGGCTGTCCTGCCGGATTGCCTTTGTCGGTTGACGATTTTACAAGTGATTTTGACCGTCGTCGAAGCGGGGCAACAGGTACAACACCACGTAAAGAATCTGATGTGCCCCATATCAGAAGTGGCGTATTTAATAATTTTACTACCGGAACTCCTATTGCCATTGTTTTTGATAATTCCAATACACGGTCAGGTGATTATTCCAAATTAAGAGAAACACCAAGGCCTGGACATGCTGATTTTGTGGCCATGAAAAAATACGGAGGGTTTGAAGATTACAGGGGAGGAGGCCATTTTTCAGGCCGGATGACCCTTGGTTTGGTTGCCGCCGGTGTAATCGCTAAAAAACTCATTGCGCCGGTAAATGTTAGGGCTACTATTCTCGAAGTGGGCGGGGATAGTAATATACAAAGAGCCGTTGAAAAGGCGGTCGCAGAAAAAGACTCTATCGGCGGAATTATTGAATGCAGAGTATCCGGCGTGCCTGTGGGGCTAGGAGAACCATTTTTTGACTCCGTAGAATCGGTTCTGAGCCACATTATATTTTCAGTCCCTGCTGTCAAAGGTATTGAATTTGGGTCGGGTTTTAAGGCCGCACGTATGAAAGGCAGTGAACATAATGACAGGCTTGTTTCTGTTGACGGCAAAACAGCAACCAATAATGCAGGCGGTATTAATGGCGGAATTACAAATGGAAATGACATTATTTTCAGAGTTCCGGTTAAACCTACATCGAGCACCCATCAAAAGCAACACACAATAAATATTAAAACCGGTGAAATGGTTGACCTTGAAATTGAAGGCAGGCATGATACCTGTATTGCCCTTCGTATACCAGTGGTAATTGAGGCTGCAACGGCAATAGTGATGGCCGATCTGATGATGCAATCACAACTCATTCCACGTATTTTCTCTGAAAGATGATAATTAATAATGATAATAAAAGATAAAACCGAAAATGAAAATATTGGTTGTAGGTGCCGGCAAAATGGGAACATGGCTGATTGAATCCCTTTGCCTTGAACATGAAGTTGCTGCTTATGATACCAATCTTAACCGGCTTAAATATTTATTCAATACTCATAAACTTGTTTCAAAGGAAGAAATAGCCGAATTTAACCCTGACATGCTCATTAATGCGGTTAATCTCGAAAGAACCATTCCTGTTTATAAAGAATTACTACCTGTAATAGGCCGGAATTGTATTCTTGCTGATATTACTTCTGTTAAAAACGGTTTACATAAATTTTATCTCGAATCAGAACGGAGGTTTGTTTCAACGCATCCGATGTTTGGTCCTACATTTGCCAATATCCGCAACCTGGCGGGCCAGAATGCGATCATCATCAGCCAGTCCGACACAGAAGGCAAAGCTTTTTTCAGAAAACTGTTTGAATCATTTCAGATCAATATTTTCGAATACACTTTCACAGAACATGACCAAACCATAGCTTACTCACTTTCTATACCCTTTGCATCGAGTATGGTGTTTGCTGCCTGCATGAGAAAACAGGAGGCTCCGGGGACTACCTTCAGAAAACATTACGAAATTGCCAAAGGTGTTCTATCCGAAGATGATTATCTGTTAGCTGAAATACTTTTCAGCCCATATACGCATGCCCAGATTGAGAGAATTAGTGAACGACTTAATTTTTTGCTAAAAATTATTGATGACAAAAACTTTGCTAAGATGAAAGAATTCCTCAATGAACTCAGGGATAATATAAAATGAATTCACATTTCAAATGGATCATCGGGCAATGGTATTTTTAACCTGACAGGTTAAACCCAGGTTCGATGAATAAGCAAATTCATACAGGCGACTAAATATTATTGTTAGAGGAATTTTGGTATGTAATAGTATTTGGTGATGGGGCTTTGCCCCACGCCCCACATCCTTTTTTGTCCTGACACAAAAAAGGATGAAAAAAAATCAAGGCTGAAGCAGTTTTCCCTAAAAACTACAGCTAGCCGGGCTTGCGCAATACAACAGATAGCATGCTTGGTTGTTTTTAATAACCAGATGCTTTTGGCCATCATTGCCTTACGATGTACTCAGACTGTATTGCTTGCATACGGATTTTTAAATAGATTGCAGGTTAAGTTTCGTCTTGTTACACTATAATATTATTTTCGTAGGGCCCTTGCTGCGCCTGGTTTTAAGCCCAGATTAGTCATTAGGAGCATGCGAACTAATGACTTAACT
>JAJUGM010000249.1 GCA_029268165.1 Bacteroidota bacterium | reverse complement strand
GAATATGGCAATGTTTGGGGGCTGGTAAAATTCCCTGTGCTTAATAATGATGGCCAGGCTATATCACTGATAGACCAGGAAGGCGAAATTATGCATAGTGTTTCATATAAAAGCAGTTGGTATAAAAATTCATTTAAAGCTGATGGGGGCTGGTCATTAGAATTGATTGATGCAAAGAATCCATGCGGAGGTTATAACAACTGGAAGGCTTCTGAGAGTTTTATTGGAGGAACGCCGGGTTCTGTAAATTCGGTCGATGCTGAAAATCCTGATAATGAAATTCCGGTTTTAGTGCGTGCAGTTACAGTATCGGATTCATCAATAGTAATTTATTTCAGTGAGCCACTTAATTATGATGGAGCAATAGACCCTTCTATTTATTCGGTTGATCATAATATTTTTCATCCTGTAACTGTATTTCCTATGCCTCCTGACTATTCACATATTTTACTCACTTTTTCAGAAAAGTTCGAAAAAGATAAAAAGTATAAGATAGTTATAAAAAATGAGCTATGCGACTGCACCGGCAACTATATTAACAGCAGCTCTGCTGATTTTGCTCTGGCTTCATTACCTGATTCTTTTGATTTGATAATTAACGAGATATTATTTGAATCGGAAGAGGATAATGAATTTGTTGAAATCTTTAACCGCTCGGAGAAAAATATTGAGTTAATGGGTACAAATTTAGCCTTGCTGAATAAGAATAATGGAGAAATTTTAAAAATAATATTTGAAATTCCTTTCCATTTTCAGTTATTTCCTGGCCAATATGCTGCAGTTACAGGCAATAGGAAAGATCTGGCAAGTAATTATTACTGTAAAGACCAAACAGCTATTATTGAATCAGAAGAGCCGCTGTTATTACCCGATAAGGAGGGTGAGGTTGCAATACTCGACAGATACTATAAAACTATTGACAGGTTATATTACAACAATAATTTTCATTATAAATTACTCAGGAATGTCAAAGGAGTATCACTTGAAAGGATTAATACAGAACAGCCTACAAATTATACTTCAAACTGGCATTCAGCTGCAGAGGATGCTGGTTTTGCCACACCAGGTTATGTAAACTCCCAATCATTCAATGAAAAAGAGAATCATTCCGGTGAAATTTGGCTTGAGCCCGAAATTTTCACACCAGATAATGATGGTAGGGATGATTATGTCACTATTCATTATCAATTTGATCGGCCAGGATTTACTGCCACTGTATTTGTTTTTGACAGCCGTGGCAGGCTTGTCAATCAGCTAGCGGATAATATGATGCTCGGAACAAATGGTTTTTTAATATGGAGTGGAAATAATAAAGAAGGGATCATTCAGCTACCCGGAATTTATATTATATATTTTCAGGCATATACAACAGATGGCGAGATAAGAACTTTTAAGAAATCGTTGGTTTTAACAAGAAAAATAGAATAAATATTTATTTCTTCATTTTTTTAACGTAACTTATAACCAATAAACATCGTACTAACATTAGTATTTTATAAAAATATTTCTTTTGAAAACTGTCGTCTATGAAATATACCATATTGATTGCTGATGATTCAAGGCTTTATTTTGAAGAAATTGAAAAAGCATTCAGACAGTTAGGCGACGGTTATAAACTGATTTGGGCTGATACGGGAAAGATGGCTTACAATCTTGCAGAAAAACATCATCCCGATTTGATTCTTATGGATGTTATTATTCCTGAAATGAATGGAGTTCAAGCTATAAAAGCGTTAAAGGAGAATCCAAAAACAGCTGATATACCTGTGATAATGCTTTCTTCGCCTGAGAGTCTTTATGCAGCTTATGAGTCCGGCGCTCATGACTTTATATCGAAACCATTCAATTATTATGAATTACTGATGCGTGTGCGTTCATCACTCACTTTAATAGATAAAATAAAGGAAATTAAGAAACAAAAGGAAAAACTTGAACAGGAGAATTACAAAATTTTCAGGCAACAGAAGGAAATGATAGATGACATTACTTATTCAAAAAGGATTCAAAATGCCATACTACCTACAGAAAATTTAATTAAAAGTATTTTCCCCGATCATTTTATATTAGATATCCCAAGAAATATAGTAAGTGGTGATTTTTACTGGGTAGGACAAAAAGGCGATAAAAAAATTGTTGCAGTAGCTGATTGTACCGGTCACGGCATATCAGGTGCATTTATGACAATGGCCGGCATAGCTTTTATGAATGATATTTATAACCGGTATAATACGGAGGATCCGGCAGAAGTTCTATACCTGCTAAGAGAGCATGTAATGAAGCTCTTACAACAAAAAGGTATAGAAGGTGAGGCTTCAGATGGTTTGGATATTGCATTATGCATTATTGATGAGCGGGAAAGACATATAAATTTCGCAGGGGCTAATAATCCGGCATACATTATTAATCAAAAAGGGCTGCAGATATTAAAAGCAGACAGGATGCCCATTGGAATCCATGTTAATTTTACCATGCCTTTTGCATCAACCAGTATTGGTTATAATCAGGGTGATATGTTATATTTATTCTCAGACGGTTTTCCTGATCAATTCGGAGGCCCTGAAAATAAAAAGTTCAGATATAAACAATTTCAGGACCTGCTGACGATGATCCATTCGTTACCATTAAACGAACAACGTGATGTTCTGAGGCAGACTTTTTACAACTGGAAGGGTGAAGAAGAGCAGGTTGATGATATATTAATATTTGGAATAAGATTGTAAAAGATATATAATAAGGCTATTAGTAGTGAAGAATTTTTGAGAGAATTTTTTATTTTAATTTGTTAATGAATATGCCAAAAAGGTATTTTGTAGTATTTATCAGGTTGATATTGTTTACTGTAATAATGCAATTCATTTTGTGTAACAGATTATCAGCACAAGGGAAAAACATACCGGATAACATTCAAAATGAAATAGAACAGAATGACCGGTTTATTGAAAAATATATTCAGGATGGAAATGAGGTAGAAGCTGTAAAGTTCCTGAACCGGTCGGCCTATCTATTACAAACGCAAGGATTACTAAAGGAGGCTGTTGACTATTATATACGTGTTTTGGAAATAAATGAAAAGACGAGTAATCAAAGAGGAATTCAGCTGACATCCAATGCATTAGGTATGATTTTTATTGACCTGGGGCAATATGACAAAGCAATAACATATCTTCAAAAAGCTTTGCAAATTTCCAGACAATTAAGGCAGAAAACTGAGATTATATCAGCACTGACTAACATTGCCGTTGCGCAGCAGGAGTCTGGAAGGCATAAAGATGCAATTACAACACTTGAAGAAGCAATAGGCATTTCGAAAGAAATAAATGACCTGAAGTTATTACGGCGCTGTTATGGCTTGATTTACGATAGTTATGACAAGTTGGGTAATTCAGAAAAATCATATACTTATTTTGAGCTTTATTCTGCTTTGGATAAAGAACTTAAGAAACAGGAAATGGAAAAAGTCAGAACTGCGGCTGATTCGGAGGTAAACCGCGCTTATGCAGCGAAACAGATGACCGAAGCAGAGTTAAAAATTAAGCAGAAACAGTTGGAAATGACTACTGATTCATTACAGGTTGTTGAACAAATTACACGTGAACAGAGACTTGAGCTTGAACTTCGCCAGTCGCAGATTGCCAAAAAGGAAGCTGAAATCAGAATTGAAAAAATGAAACGTTTTCAGCTGAAGGCTTTATTAACAGGGATATTATTTTTTATTGCCATATTGGTATACTTGTTGTATTTAAATATCAAATCAAAAAGGAAAATAAAGGAACAAAAAGAACTATTGGAAATTCAAAATAATAACATAACTGCAAGTATCAGGTATGCCAAAACTATACAGCAAGCCATTTTACCAGATATTTCCATAATAAACAGGTATTTTGAAGCTTTTGTTCTTTATCAGCCAAAGGATATAGTATCAGGAGATTTTTACTGGTTCTCGGAGTCAAATATAAATAACCAGAAAATAGGTAGTATATTTTTTGCAGTTGTCGATTGCACGGGACACGGCGTGCCCGGAGCATTTATGTCGATGATTGGCAATCGTTTGCTGAATGAAATAGTAAATGAAAGAAAAGTGTTTGATCCGAAAGAAGTTTTAGAAATGTTAAATACAGAAATTCAAATTACTTTGCGGCAACATGAAACTGATAATAATGACGGAATGGATGTTTCATTTTGCCGTATGGATTTAAACGGTAATGATGAATATATTTTATATTTTGCCGGAGCTAAGAGAAATATGCAGATTATTAAAAAGGAACGCAAAGAAATTATTAAATTAAAAGGAGACCGTTATTCCATTGGAGGTTCGGGAAGCATTAAAGAAAAAGTTGTTTTTAGAAATCACGAAATAAAAATATGTGCGGGGGATTTGTTATATTTATCAACAGATGGTATAATTGACCAGAATGGACCTGACAGAAGCAGGTTTGGCAGTAACCGGCTTGAAGAAATATTGTTTAAATATTCAAAATATTCTTTGGCTGATCAGGAATATTATATACGGCAGGAAATTGAACGTTTTCGTCAGAATGAAGAACAACGTGATGATATGACATTAATTGGTTTAAAAGTGTTATAATTAAAAATATAAATAATGATAAGAGAAGAATACCAGCAGAATTGCCTTATTTCTTACCAGGGCCCGATAACCGTGCACTTAATATCATTTATTGGTAACTATATCAAATCAATGATAAATTATGATGTTAAAATCATGGTTAAGTTATTCAAGATTTTTATTGAGTTAACGCAAAATGTTTCTTATTATTCGGCTGAGAGCAAGCAGGTGAAAGATGGTATTAATTGTGGTGTGGGATGGTTTTCGGTTCAGGAGTTCGATACAAGACTGAAAATTACAACAGGAAACAAAATTTTAAAGACCGATGCACCAAAATTAATCAACTATTGTAACGAGATTAATTCGCTTAATGAAGAAGACCTGCGTGAATTAAAACGAAAAACCAGAGCACAGGCCATGGTCAGAGATGTAGGTGCTCACATCGGGCTAATTCAAACCAGCCTTGTAAGTGGCAACAAGTTAAATTTCAAAATTGACCCTATCAGCAATATACATTCATTTTTTACCATTTCAACTGAAGTTACAAAACAATAATTATTACCGGAGGAAAACATGGAAAATCTTGTAATAAAAGAGGTAAAAGGAGCTCCTTACTATCCGGCAGTTCAATTTAATGCTGAAACAGGGATTTGTGAGTTACGGGGCGAATCATATATGGAAGAAACCTACAGGTTTTATGAACCACTTATTCAGTGGTTAAAAAATTATATTTCATTGAAAAAGCCATTAACATTGAATTTTAAACTCACCTATTTCAATACCAATTCATCAAGATTAATTCTTGACATTTTGGAT
>JAJUGM010000248.1 GCA_029268165.1 Bacteroidota bacterium | reverse complement strand
ATATTTACGTCATATTATATATGACATGACACTAGATTCATCAGTTAATTCCTTTTTCTTTTCTGATTATCTCATATGCCTGGTTGATTAACGTAAACTTCTCATTGGCTTTATTGCGGATTTCTTCGCCCAGGTAAGCAACCTTGTCGGGATGGTTTTTAAAGGCAAGCTGTCGGTATGCCTTCTTGATATCCTCATTTGATGTGGTTCTTGTAACGCCAAGCGTTTCATAGGCCCAGTCAGAAGGTTTAAAAAACATCGATTTTACTGATTTTGCATCAATTGAGGTAATACCTATTGCAAATGCTATTTTTTCAAGTGTTTCAATCTCAGCAGGTTCAATGCTACCGTCGGCATAGGCAATTCCGTAAAGTAAATAATAGAGTTCCAGACGCGATGCATAATTCATTTTAATTTTAATTTGCTGGCTTACTTTTTCCAGAGGTATATCCTGCTTTAATAAATCACGAAGCAGCAAAAGCATTTCTGAAGTTTCTTCCTCACCAAAAGCCTTTATAAGGTATTGTTTCACATAGTTAAGCTCTGATTTTACAACACTTTTATCGGCTTTCATTACGCCGGCAATTAATACAAGCAGGCTCACAACAAAATCGCCTTTGGTAGTCTGATTTTCTTTTTCATACTTTTCTAAATTGGCGGCATCAACTATTGAACCAAAAGCAAAACCGAGTACAGCCCCAATGGGTCCTCCTATAGTCCAGCCAAGACCGGCACCAATCCACTTGCCAAATTTTCTCATGGGTATTATGACAAATCAATTAAGCGTTGACGACTAAATTCAGTAAGTTGCTGATGAATAGATAAAATTTGCGGCAATATTAAAGATTTTTCATCATTGTTAATAATAAAATCTGATCGTTGTATTTTTTTTTCATCCGGCCATTGGTTTGACATAATTTCATTTATTCTTTTTTCGGTCATGCCATTTCGCAACAACAAACGTTCCATTTTAATATCAATTGGTGCTGTTACTGTGATGCATTTGTCAACCAACTCATCACTCCCGCTTTCAAACAAAATAGCTGCTTCCTGTATAACATAATCTTTTCCTATATAATTTGCAGTCCATTGTATAAAATTTTGTTTAACATAAGGATGGATAATCTGGTTCACTTCTTCAAGCAGCCTTTTATCACTAAAAATCAACGATGACATTAATTTGCGGTTTATACCGCTTTCATTATAAATTTTGTTACCAAAAAGTGCAATCAGCTTTTTTTGAATGTTGCTGTTTGTATCAGTAAGCATTCGTGCTGCTTCATCGGCATTATAAACAGGCACACCTAGCGAAGCAAAAACCTTACAAACAATAGTTTTTCCACTACCTATGCCACCGGTAACACCCACTTTTATCATTTTCTGGTAAGCAGATATTCAACTTTTTCGGGACTAAACTTTAAAGAATTGATTATTTGTGGCGTATCCACAAGGAATAATCTTATTAATCTGGAAGCCGGGTTCTGCTGTATATCATTGTAATCGATACAGGGCTGAATCTGGTCGGGCTTAATTTTATCGTATTGGCTCAGGGTAATATTATAGGTTATCCTCACCCGCTGTGGAAATGTTTTGATGCTTAAGCTTTCAGGTAAATTAACAGCAATAACCGGTAGCTCATATTCTGCCTGTGTATATGAATCGACCGGAATAGTGATATGTACTTTTCTCTGAGAGTAGTTTATCCCACTAATTTTTTCTATACTGCACACCTTCTTCGTGGTATCAGATATTCCTGAAATATTCAATGGTTCGGTAAAAATAAATGAGATGTTATTTAGAATATTAGCCGGTCCGGATATAATGATACTGTCGGGATTAATTAAAATGTCACCGTTTAACATGTATTGCGGTGCAAACACCTGCTGGCTGTTTTGAAATTTGAGTTTTACTGCTACTTTCTTAACAGCAATACTGGTAAATCTGAATACCAGAGTGTCCGGGGAAATACCCGTTATCTGAATACCTTCAAGTTCCCTTGATAAAATTTCCTTTACCGTATTTGTAAGAATAAATAGGGAATCAGCTGATGTATTATTTATAATAAATGAGTTTACATCAAATTTTATAGGTAGCAGGTTTAAATTTAACTTGCTGGCCAGAATTCTTTTACCTTTGGCTTTTACCCTAAGGGTAAGCCGGTCGGGCATCTTATTAATAAGTATTTTATTCTCGGGTATATTGATATATCTTACCGGGTAAAGAATCACTGTTTCATATTCATTTGAAAGCGCCCTGAAAAACCAAAGGATTGCAGATATGGCAAGAAAAAAAAGGAATGTAATAAATTTTTTATGAAATGCTGAACGAATATCAAATAATAATCTGAAGTATTTCTTTATTGTTGTGACGATATTATTAATAGATATCCTGTTCAATGAAAAAGAGTTTAAAGTATATTACAAATATACCTTAAACTCTTAAAAAAATAAAGTTTGTATTATTGGTTTTCAATATCAACTTCTGATCGCAAAATAGCACTTTTGTCCACTTTAATGAGAACATTGTTTCCAACGTCAATCGTTACGATATTTTCAGAAATATTATTGATTTTACCATAAATACCCCCGGCTGTAATTATTTTATCTCCTTTCTTGAGTGAATCCCTGAAGTTTTTGAGTTCTTTCTGCCTTTTTCTCTGAGGTTGTATTAAAAAGAAGTAAAAGACAACCATGATGAGAATCAGCGGAATGAACGTCGCCCATGGTTTCTGCCCCTGTTGTGGCTGAGACATCAGAATAATTTGCATAATAAAATTGATCATAAGACAAATTGTTTAAATAATAAATAAATAATTGTTCGTAAAGTTACTTTTTAATTTTTATAATTTTAATTTTCACCAATTAAACCTCTTCCGGTTTTTTTAATTTTTTTTGTTTCTTTTAAATGTTTAAATATTTTATCCAGCAATCCGTTTATAAATATCCTGCTTTTTTCAGTACTGTATGATTTTGCTATTTCAAGGTATTCATTAATTGTCACTTTGGTAGGTATAAAAGGGAATTCAATAGCTTCGGTTATTGCCATTTCAAGAATCAGGAAATCCATAAATGCAATACGGTCGACGTCCCAGTTTTCTGTGAATTCCTCAACAATAGTGCGGTATTCCTTTTGATGAACAATTGCTTTTCTTAAAAGGTGTCTGACAAATTCCTGATCTTCTTCATTTTTATATAAGGGCATCAGCGGTGTATTTTCATCATCATTTTCGCGCAGTTTTTTAAGTGTCTTTACAATCATGCCTATAATAAATTCAACCTCATCATTCCAGTAAATACTTTGCTCCTCAAGCGCCTGATATAACCCTTCAGATGCTATTATTTCCTTACTGTAAATGTCAATAATCACTTTTTGATCTTCCCCGAATGTCCTTGTGGTGTTTTCCATATATTCCTTGAAGAAAGGAGCCATTCTTATTTTATTATGCAGCTTTTTAATTAATTCAGGTGTTTGCACCCATGAGAGTTTTGAATGGTTTACATATTCATTTAATTGTCTGTTTTTTCGTAACAAACCAATTATTTGATTTTCAACAAATTTAGTATTTGGATGCAGGTCTTCATACGAGGGAATTTTTTTTTGCAGGGCAATTTCTATTCTCGAATATGCATAATCAGCAATTTCAATAATTAAAAGCAACAGATAATGATATAAATCGTATGATTTCTGAATACTATGAAATAATGCTTTTTCAGCCCTGTTTATCTCTCCGTCTGCGTTCTGAAAATAAGCATAGAGCGTTTGTAATATTTTTATTCTTAAAATCCTTCTGCTGATCATACTCTAAAGAACCCTTGCATGGCCTAAAAAATGAAGTGCAAATTAAATGCTTTTTTTTCTAACATACAACTTAAACTGATGTTGAAAAATTAAAAGATACAAACCATTATAAACAAAAGGCTTTTAACAGAATTTAAATTATTCATAAATACAATACTTAAGTTTTGAATGCAATTTCAAAAAATTTTTTATTTTTGAGTAGAATTAACCCGTACTTAAACCCAAAGTTTATCATGGAAGGAGAAATTGACAAAAAAGAAGTCGTTGAGAAAGCCGGAAGGCAGGGAATTTTCTCAAGATCATTCAGGGCAGGGAAGAGGACTTATTTCTTCGATGTGAAGCCAACGAGGAGAAATGACTATTACCTGACGATCACAGAAAGTAAGAAGCGTTTTTTCAGAGACGGACGCTATCGGTATCAAAAGCACACAATCTTTCTATACAGGGAAGATTTTGAAGCTTTTATGGACTTACTCGGGGAAGTGGTAACATATATCAAAACCACCAGCCCTCAGGTTGTTGATCAGGTCAGTTCAACTGAGGACGAAGAAACCGGGGACTATACCAATGTTGAGTTTGATGATTTAGAAAGTGTGGAATCATCTGACAGTGAAACAGAAATGTCGAATTAACTAAAAAGCTGTCTATATTTTTGTTTTTATCTGTTTTATTTACCTTCCTTAACCAAGGAATTTGTTTTGGGAAGTGTTAATTTTTAAACATTTATAAACATTTGAATATAGACAGTTTTTTATTTTCTCAGGAAAGAGCGGATATCTTCAGGTGATATAATCTTAACATTGGTTATTACATAGTTGTGATTAATAAAATCACCAAAAAGGTTACATTCGCTGATTATTTTTTTAAATAATGTATGCACGGCAACCTTTAAGGGGATAATTGTAACTAATGAGCATATCTCATCATCAAACTGTATTTTTTCAAGTTCTCCACCAGACTTATTGAGAAAATATTCGGCTTCATTACTGATTATTCTTCGTTGCAAATTATCAAAGGGTTTTCTGTCATTAGCAATAAAGGCGGTAAAATACCTTAACTTCATCCCTTTGCCGCCAAGTCCCGTTGAAATGAGTATCTGATTTTCATCAAGCATTTTGCTTTCAATTAACATCCGGCTTTCTTTTAGTGCAAGTATTGCCCAGTCCCTGAGCACCGGATAAGGCCCCTGAATGTACTTTTCAATAGTCCGGTATGCTTCAATATCATTAACCGATGCCAGTTTAACAAGCATATTTTTCTGATCTTCAATAGAAATACCTGCTTTGAAAATCTCATCCTTATTTCTGATAATTTCTTTTTGGTTCAAATTGGGATTAACATTTTTTGAATAATTAAAATATTCCATCTGAACTTTCAGGTCAATCTGATGTTCCAGAATATTAAGCTGCCCGTTAACATTACCTAATAACTCCCTGATCTTATCATATATATTGTCACTGTCAGTCACTGAATCATAAAATTATTTAAATCAATTTTTCTTATTAAGAATTAAATATAATTAAAACAAAAATAAAAAGCCAAGAAAGAGCCATAATTTTTTACGGTATTAATTGGGCATTACAGTTAAAATCAATTAAGTTTATTTATCAGT
>JAJUGM010000247.1 GCA_029268165.1 Bacteroidota bacterium | reverse complement strand
TGGTTACCTTTTAACTTTAATTCGAAGCATAAGCTTAATTTAAAATACAATCATAATGGATCAGCAAAAAGAAATCAGTCGTTTAAGAAAATTACTTGAAAAAATAGAACAACGGCAGCAAGAACAGAAAACAGAAATAGATAAAATCGCTCAGCAGCTTAAAAAGCTTGAGGATTCAATATCATCCGAATCAGTACCCGTTGCTGAAAACAATGCTCATATTGAAACAGAAACCAATCATATTCAGGCTTTCATTAAAAATACCAATAATCAAAGGTCTTATCATAAGAAAACATTTGAAGAGCTGGTTGGCGGTAATATCATTAATAAAGTAGGCATCATTATTCTGGTTTTAGGTATTGGTATTTTTCTGAAATATGCCATTGACCGTAATTTAATTAGTCCATTAATCAGGATATCATTATCTTACATGGCAGCTGTTATTATAGGTTTTTTAGCATTCAGGCTGATTAAAAATTACAAAAACTTCAGTGCCGTTTTATTTGCAGGAGCTATCGCCATAGTGTATTTCACAACCTACCTTGCTCATTTATTATATGTATTCATCCCTTTAAAAATCACATTTTTCATCATGGTGCTGACAACCGTTTTTTCAGTAACAGCGGCATTATGGTATAATACGCAGATTATTGCTGTTTACGGTTTATCAGGAGCATACGCTATCCCCTTACTGTTAGGAATAGATCAGGAATATTATTTATTTCATTTAACCTACATAACAATAATTAATGGCGGTATTGTTGCCATTTCAATGAAACGCTACTGGAAACTGATGAATTATGCAGCCTTTGTAATTACATGGGGGATATTTTTATACAGGTTTTTTACACAGGATATGCAAAATGGCGGATATCATGCAGCGTTATTGTTCAGTACACTGTATTTTGCCATTTTTTTAATATCAGCGCTGGGCTTCAAACTGATAGTCAAAGAAAAATACAGTATTTTAGATTTGATTATTATATTGTTAAATTCATTTCTGTTTTTCGGAACGTATTACAGGGTATTTGATTCGGTCGATAGCGGACGCTATCTAGGCCTGATTTCAGCGGGTCATGCCTTTATTTATCTTCCTCTGGCAGTTTTCCTTTCTAATAAAACCTCAGTTGACAGAGCCATGGTAATGCTATTGACCGGCTTGTTCATTACGTTTCTTACCATAGCTATCCCGATACAATTTAACGGGCACTGGGTTACCCTGATCTGGGCTACAGAATCCTGTATTCTCTTATTCATCGGATACAGGCTGAAACTTGATTATTATAAACTGCTTTCTTTAGCAGCACTCGTTTTATCTGTCATAAGCCTTTTGATTGACTGGAAAGTGGATTATTCCAACGGAAGTCATACTTTTTTATTTAATACGGCATTTATGACTTCCCTTTTCGTAATTTTTTGTACATCGGTTTTATATGTTTATTTCCGGAAACAGACAGTGATTATAGAAAATATAACCATTAACGTTAATCAGTGGGTTGAATGGATTTTAATGTCAACTGCAATAATATTAGCATACTTTGCTGTAACACTTGAAATTAGCCACTATTTTGATGGCCGTATTGCTGAAATTAAAAAATCGGTAAGTGACTATCCGCTTTCAATATCATCATTGCGATATTATAAAACAACCTGGCTATTTCATTTCACAGCTCTCTATCTGTTCTTTTTAACCCTAATGAATCTGAAATTCATCAGAAAATGCACACTGGGCATGGGACTCGTTATCATCAATACCTTTACCGTCTTCATGTTTTTCATCATTACCGTTAAAGCATTGAACGGTCTTCGTAAATTATGGCTTCATCAGGGCTTTCAGAATTTTTTTAACCTTTCGGGATGGAATGTTTTTTCGCACAGATATTTTGGTTATGTTTTAGTTATTTTACTGTTAATCATCAGTTTATATAGCATTAAGAAACTCTGGAAAAACCAGAAAGGCTTATCATGGTTCAGATTATTATTCAGTATCATCATTTGGTTTCTGATGATAACCGAATTGAATAATCTTCTGGCAATTGCTGAAATTTCTTTTTCGAAGGTTATTTTACGGAAAACACTGATGAGTATTCTCTGGGGGATATATGGGGCAGTACTGATATATATCGGAATTATCCTGAAGGATAAATTGCTGCGTATAGCTGCAATAGTGCTTTTATTTATAACGGTTTTTAAAGTTGTTTTTATTGACCTTTCCAATATTTCAACACTTGGCAGGACCGTAACCTTTGTTTTACTGGGTTCGGTTTTGCTTGGGGTATCGTTTATGTATCAACGGTTTAAGGAATTCCTGTTTGGCTACAAAGAGGATGAAAAGGGTGAATAAATAATAATTGTAAAATAAAATTATGATATAGAGAAACTACTGCCATATATAAATACATTTTTCAAAAAACAAAACTATAGCTGACTGACGGGATTATCGGAAACAGGCTAACCTGATATAGTTTCGGAGCACTTGCTGTTGACAGACCGGTTGAATAATCATGCTGGTATTCAATATCCCAGTAATAGTAATAGGGATTCTTTCTGTTATAAACATTATATATGCTTATATTCCATATCCTTTCTCCTCTTTTCTTAACCTTCCTGAAATTCACCCCAATATCAAGCCTATGATAATCACGCATCCTGAAAGAATTCTTCCCTCCGTAAATATGTGCCTCATATAATCTGAAAGGGCCTGTATAGTTGTTTTCATCTCTGAATCCTGAATAGTCATCATTATCATCAATGGCCAGATAATGACCTGTTGCCAGCGTTATTGCATTTCCTGTGCCATACACCCATGTAGCTGAGAAATCAATTTTTTCACTCAATTTGTAAGTATATACAATGCTTATATCATGCCTCCTGTCGTATTTAAAAGGATATGCTTTACCTCCGTTTTGGTTCTCAAACTGCCGTGTGGCTTTTGCCAGCGTGTAGCCAATCCATCCCGTTGATTTGCCAGATGTTTTTTGCACAAAAAACTCTATCCCGTATGAAATGCCCTTTCCCCCTGTTTCAACTTTATCCTGCCAGTCCCCAGAATTACCCAGATAGTTAATACCTTCCTCAAAGGAAACCAGGTTGTTCATTTGCTTATAAAAGCCTTCAATACTCCATTCCAGCATATTCTTATGCGTGGATAATACAAATGCTGCTGAATACTGCCGCGATTGCTCAGGCACAAGCTTTGCTGTGGCAGGTATCCAGTAGTCAACCGGCATTCCTGCCCCTTCGCTGGTTAAAAGGTGAATACTCTGCTGCATGGAAGAATAAGCCAGCTTAATGGCAGACGATGGCGAAGTTTTAATATTAATCAGCAAACGTGGCTCAACTGAAAAAAAACCGGTATCGGCCAACTGATAGTCTGATAAACGAACTCCTGCATTGATTTTTATTATCCTGAACAAATCGGCATGGTTTTCTAAATATCCGGCAGTTTCAACGGCCCTGGGATTAAATCCCCTGTATTTATAACTATTGCTGATTCCGTCATACAGTTGCCTGTTTTCGCTATAGCTGGGCAGATAATGATGATATATCATACTGCTGCCAAACATCAGCCTGTTAAAACTCCGCGGAAAATATTCTGCTTCAAAATTTAAACCAACATCGGAAATCCCTGAATAATACTTACTGTACGAATAATCAGGGTCATATACATAATCCTGTATGGTTCTGTGCCGGTAACGGGTATAGTATAATGTCACGTTGCTGAAAAGGTTGTGCGAAAATATATGATTCCACCGCATGACTGCCAGTATGTTGCCCCATTGTAATTTACCCGATGCTTTTTTAAGTTCCATGTCTTTATGCCTTATGCTTACCGATAATTTGTCATCTCCCATATAAGAGCTCATGTAAAGCCGGTTTCTCGGAGAAAAAATATAGTTGGTCTTCATGTTGAAATCATAAAAATTGTATCCCAGTGATACTCCATCAAGGGCAAAATAGGTTATGGGGCGGGTGAAAAAATCATATAAAAACCTTCTGAAAGAAATGATATAAGATGAAGTGTCTTGTTTTAACGGGCCTTCAACGCATACTTTTGAAGAAATAAGGCCTATGGTGCTTCTTCCTTTAAACTCTTTCATATTCCCTTCGTTCATGCGTATATCAAGCACCGATGACAGCCGGTTACCGTAACGGGCAGGAAATCCTCCTTTAATCAGCGATACCGAATTAATGGCATCGGGGTTAAAAACCGAAACAAAGCCTCCCATGTGGTTAACATAATATAATGGCACTCCATCGAGTAAAATAAGGTTCTGATCGGGGCTGCCTCCCCTTACATACAGCCCGCTGCTCCCTTCGTTGCCCGACTGCACACCGGGCAAAAACTGCAGTGCCTTAACAAGGTCGGATTCGCCACCAATAGCAGGGAGTTTCTTTATTTCCTGAATAGGTATTTTATGGGTTGATATCTCCGTCCTTTCCTCAATAGGCCTTGCACCCTTCACCACTACCTCTTCCAGCTCGCTTCCCGGCTCAAGCAGAATATTTAATTCATTGTTTTCTTTTAATATTAGTTGTTTTTTGAATACAGAATAGCCAATGTATGAAACAATAAGATTAACCGTATCTCCTTTGCGGTATTGCAAAGAATAAAAACCGTAATTGTTGCTCGTTGTGCCTGTCTGTTTTCTTCCGTCATAAACGTTGGCTCCTATAAGCTTTTCGCTGGTATGTTTATCAGAGATATATCCGAAAATAGTAACGGGCTGGCTGATGACCAGTTGTATATTAAATGCAAATATCAATAGAAACTCAGCGTGTTTCATGTCATTTGTTTACATAAATGGTATCAACATCTTCCTGGTAGCCGGCAAATATGCCATAACCCCCCTGTATGTTGGAATATAAATCCACCGGGTTGCCGGTTCCGCTCCACACATCGCCCTCCTGATTGGCTAAATGCCGCATCAGGCTTTTTTTGTATTTGTAATAGTTTTCAGATACAGAACGGAAGTGAATGTAATAAGCAATATCATTATCATTATGCCAAACATAGAACTTTAGTTTATATTGCTGTCCATTTATTAATAAATCACTGAATAAAATATTTTTATAGTAAAAATCATAATCACCTTCATTTTTAACAACTAAATCTTCACTCCAAACACCTTGATGATAAATATTATTTGAATAAAACAAAACATTAAGACATATTTCATAAAAATTTTTTGATTCTAAGGGATCAGAAAAGGTAAGAAACAATTCAGAATACTCATCTCCTTCTTCATCAATGCCAATTTTAGGATGATAGTGTAAAGTATCAATCTTAACCAAATCAGATAAATAATCTTTTGAAGTTACCATTTCCTTATCATTGGTAATAATTTCTATTGTATAACTTTTGTGCTCTGATAATTGTATCAAGGATCTATAAAATCCTTTCTCGGAGTAACCAATATT
>JAJUGM010000246.1 GCA_029268165.1 Bacteroidota bacterium | reverse complement strand
TTTCCCATAGCTTTCTGTAACTTTCCGGCGCTTCACTGAGGCTTACATACTGAGGAACCGTTTCTATGTCCAGAAATAAAATTCTGTCAAACTTAATATGTGCCAACATATATTTAATTTTTAAAATAAAGTATTATTGTGGTCATTTATCCTAAATCATTATTTTTACATTTTTTTAGCAATTTAAAATAAATTTCTTTAATCTGGTTAAAATGCAAACAAACGAATTAAGACGCCTCTATCCGTTGAAATTTAAACCTATTATTAAGGATAAGATATGGGGAGGGACAAGGCTCCGGGATATATTAAACAAAAATACCAAAACAGACAAAGCTGGTGAAAGCTGGGAAATTTCCTGCGTACCCAAAGACGTTTCTGTTGTAAGCAATGGATTTCTAAAAGGCAACAAACTGGAAGAGCTGATTGAAGTGTATATGGGTGACCTGGTAGGTGATGCAGTATTTGAAAAATTCGGCCTTATGTTTCCTTTACTTATTAAATTTATTGATGCCAATGAAGCTTTGTCTATTCAGGTACATCCAGATGATGAACTGGCCAGAAAACGGCATAATTCCTTCGGAAAAACCGAGATGTGGTATGTTATAAATGCAGAAAAAGATTCTGAAATAATCATAGGATTTAACCAGACTGTTAACAAAGATATTTATCAGAAAAATCTGAAAGATAAAACTTTAGATAAAATCCTTAATAAAGAAAAAGCATTAAAAGGAGATGTTTTCTTTTTACCTGCCGGCAGGGTTCATGCTATTGGTGCAGGAGTTTTACTGGCTGAAATTCAGCAGACTTCCGATATTACATACCGGATTTATGATTTCGACCGGCTCGATGTATCGGGCAAACCAAGAGAACTTCATACCGACCTTGCACTTGATGCCATTGACTACAACAAATATCCTGAATATAAAATTTCTTATGACAGGAAGCCAAACCTTGCAAACCAGCTTGTGAAATGCAATTATTTTACAGTTAATTTCATGCATCTCACTCAAACTGTAGAAAAAGATTATTATCAACTTGATTCATTTGTTATTTTTATTTGTCTTGATGGTGCATGCTCCATTCAATATTATGAAACTGAAACAGAGCACCTGAGGAAAGGCGAAACGGTATTGCTCCCTGCAGAAATTAAAAATATTAAACTGATACCCGATCAATCAGCCAGTTTGCTTGAAGTTTATATTGAAACTCACACTGCGCAAACCAACGTTGATGATGTGATATCAAAATATTTCTGATGGAAATAACCAGTGTTAAATTCATCAAAAGCAGCCCCGACCTTATTTCATGCCCAAAACCTGCATTTCCTGAATACGCATTTGCCGGGAGGTCAAATGTAGGCAAGTCATCATTAATTAATATGCTTACAGGAATTAAAAACCTGGCAAAAACATCGTCAACCCCCGGAAAAACAAAATATATAAATCATTTTCTGATTAATGGCAAATGGTATCTGGTTGACATGCCAGGTTACGGTTATTCGCGTGTGGGTGAACAACTGAGAAAATCGTTCCCCGCCCTGATTCAGGATTATCTGTTAAAGCGTGATACACTGGCATGCCTTATTATTCTTATTGATTGCCGCCATGAACCACTTGAAAATGATCTGCATTTTATTAACTGGGCGGGGCAGAGACAAATTCCTTTGGCTTTGTGCTTTACAAAAGCCGACAAATTATCTGCAACGAGACTTGAGATAAATATAAAAAATTATAAAATGAAGCTTCAGGAAAACTGGCAGGAACTCCCCGAGATTTTTATCACTTCATCATTAACCAGAACCGGCCGCAATGAGTTGCTTAATTTTATTGAACGCACCAACATTGCATTTCATAGCCCGGTATGAAATATGTTGAAACTGTGTTATTTTTTTTAGCTGTATTATTTTAATGATTAAAAGCATATTTTTTTACATTTGCAACGCTTCAAAATCCTGAAATCATAAAATTCATGAAAATTAAAGCACCAATTAAATTTTTTGCCGGCCGTGCCTCGACTTATCTTGCCGAAAAAATTGCCAAAAGTTATGGCACTGAATTGGGAAAAACATCAGTCCTTGAATTCAGCGACGGTGAAATTCAACCGTTCTTTGAAGAATCAGTTCGCGGATGTATCGTATTTATTATTCAGTCTACTTTTCCGCCTGCTGAAAACCTGCTTGAACTGTTGCTTATGATTGACGCAGCCAAAAGGGCCTCCGCTTTTCAGGTGGTAGCTGTTATGCCATACCTGGGATATGCACGGCAGGATCGTAAAGACAAACCACGCTGCTCAATCGGTGCAAAACTGGTTGCTGACCTGCTCACAGCTGCCGGAGTTGACCGTATAATGACCATGGACTTACATGCTGACCAGATTCAGGGTTTCTTTAATGTGCCGGTTGATCATTTATATGGCTCTGCCATTTTCGTTCCTTATATTAAAAGCCTTAACCTCGAGAATCTTGTTGTTGCTGCTCCTGATATGGGCGGTACCAAAAGAGCTAATGCCTACGCACGTTTTCTTAACTGTGAAATGGTAATATGTTATAAACTCCGTAAGAAAGCTAACGTTGTTGAAGAAATCAGGTTAATTGGAGATGTTAAAGACAGAGATATTGTTATCGTTGACGATATGATTGATACAGCTGGCACTATATGTCTGGCAGCTAAACTGATGAAAGACGAAGGTGCAAATACCATTCGGGTAGTGGGTTCGCATCCAGTATTATCAGGCCCGGCCTATGAAAGAATCGATAAATCACCAATTACCGAAGTGGTCGTTACTGATACAATTCCCTTAAAAAATCATAGCGATAAAATAAAAGTTATTTCTATCTCCGACCTGTTTGCAGATGTTATTCATAAAGTATATAAATATAAATCAATAAGTGATAGTTTTATCGCTTAGAAGCAGAATAACATGTAATCCGGAAATCATCAATAAAAACACTGTCTTTTCCGGGATACCATGTATATAAATATAATGATGAGTAATCTGCCATTTTGTGAGGTAAAATAATCTGATTTTCAAGGTATTTCCATCCCAACGTATCTTTTTCAGCATATACCCTGGAAGATGCATAATAGAACCCATCAGGAGTTTCATGAAAAACTATTAGACATGAATAACCATAATATCTGCATGAAACAACATATTTTTCATGTGCCATGCCTCTTTTTATTTTCATGATAAATCCATAGGGATTTTGTTCAGACAGTTTCAAAGAAACAACTCCAGTTAATATTCTTTCAGGGCTTACATAATCAGTGTCCGGTTTTTGAAAAACTGCCACAGTGTCAGCATTACAAATTATATATTTCATAGTATCATTTTTGTCCTTACTGAAGTCTTTGTAAGAGAATCTGAATTCCCATTTTTTTTGATGGTAGTTATATAAAGTATATGATTTTGAAGCAATTGTATAAATACTAAGGACACCCGATGATATAACAAATGCAATTGCAATCTTATTAAAAAAAGGTGTCAAATGCCATTTAAACATAACTTTAAACAGATCAGAAAAGGTTAAGAAAAAAAGCGGGAAAACCGGAATAAAATAACGGCCCTGTAACGGATATACTTTGTCTTCTCCCACCATGTCCCATGACATATACTGAGACAACATGATTAATGCAGTAATAAATAATGAAACAAACACGAACAAGCTTCTATGTTTAACAGGTAAAAGTTTAGCATAACTTTCTCTGAAATCAAATAGCGTAAACATAAATATCACCAGATAAGATAAGAAAATAAACCAACGCGGCAAACTCAAATCGGCCCATCCCAGAATGCCTATGTAACTTCTGGTCATATACCTGAACTCCCTGAAAAACGATCTGATAAAAACCAGCATCGTATAGCCCGGATGACCGGTTACAAATTCGGTTTGCTTTTTTATGTCAACGCCTTTTCCAAGCATAGTGTAATCACGGTAACTGAAATTATATTTTTCGTAAGGAATATATTTGGAGTCAATTTGCTTTTTTTGAATTATTGCCATTCCAAACCCTATGCTGATAGCAGCTGCAATGACTAATAACCTGAAATATGGCCTGTGAAATTTAGAGCCAGGTATTAACAGCAGCAGTAATAAAAATGGCACATAAACCAGTTTGGCCAGACCGATAAAGAACGAAATGACAAATATAAGCAACACATGTTTGTATGAAATTTTAAGAACAGTATCATTATAAGCAAGGTTCATCACTATTGCTAAAAACAGAAAAACCATGGCATTAACCAGCATATCTGCACTTAATGAAGAATTAACTGATAACGACATGGGCAACGTTACAAGTATCAGAAAAAGCCATTTCTTTACGGGTAAAATTTTCAACGCTAAGAATATCAGGACACTAAATATTAATAAACTTGAAATTCTTCCGGCATAAAAAACCCAGAAGGTACTGTCTGACAATTTTTTTCCTATGAATATTCCCAGCGCCTGTGGCAGGTATAAAAATGCTGAATACAAAGCAGTATTGGTAAAATCAACGAAAGTGGTATCGTTCTGGTTAAGACTTATTGAATGTGTTGCCCATAATTCAGCCGGCGATATTTTGTTGTATATGTTCATTAAAATCGGACGGAACCTTGATGAAAAGGTTATCATACTTTTCGGAACATAACCGCCGAGCCTCTGGTTATTGTTAACAGATGAGAAATCTCCTTCAGAGACCTGCCATGCGCGGTAAAAATGGTTAATTTCATCTGGCACACGAAACGGAGGGGTAACAATTACTAATAACAGCCCAAAGAATAGCAGCAAGAAAAATACACTATTGGGTTTTACCTTATACATTGCAGCGTGTTACTTCACTTCAGCTTACCCAATGCTTCTTTCATTCGTTTCATAGCATTGGTGAGCTTTTCATCAGCATTAGCAAATGAAATCCTTATACATGTGGGATCGCCAAAAGCCTCGCCCGGAACAGTAGCTATATGCGCTTCATCAAGCAGATATAAACATAGGTCATTCGTTGTATTTATAACTTTGCCGTTATAAGATTTTCCAAAATAATAGCTAACCTGCGGAAATACATAAAAAGCCCCTTCAGGCTCAAACACTTTTAAGCCTTCAATATCACGCACCATTTTAACCATAAGGTCTTTCCTCCGCCTGAAAGCCATATTCATGGTAGTTACACAGCTTTGATCAGATGAAAGTGCTGCTACAGCTGCTTTCTGAGCTATGGTGGAAGCGCCTGTTGTAGTCTGGCCCTGCAATTTTTCACAGGCTTTTGTAAGCCAGAGAGATGCCCCCATATAACCAATCCTCCATCCTGTCATGGCATAGGCTTTTGAAACGCCGTTAATTACAGCCACCCTGTCTTTAAGCTCAGGAATTTGAGCCATGCTGTGATGACCCCCAATGAAATTTATATGTTCATATATCTCGTCTGATAATACAATGATTCGCGGGTGTCTGATT
>JAJUGM010000245.1 GCA_029268165.1 Bacteroidota bacterium | reverse complement strand
GATACCGGTTTTCAGATGAAATAAAAACACGCTATTTTAATTTCAGAATACAGAAAAGTGAAAGATTTGACAAAAATTATACCAATGAAAATGACTTGTACTTTTACTTTAACAATACCGATTATCTTACACTCGAATATATCAATAACCTCGGCATTGAGCAAACATCCCAAACATCAACTCTTTTAAACATTTCGTTAAAGGGTAATAATCCAAAACGTATAACTGACTTTCTTAACCAGTTAACATCAGTATATATGGATCGTAGCCTTGAAAAAAAGAATAAAATGGCTTTGGGCACAATTAATTTTATTGATTCTCAGATATCTGATGTCGCTGATTCTTTGCTGACCGCTGAAACGAGACTTAAGACATTCCGTTCGAGTCAGGGAGTTATGGATTTGAATTTTCAGGGGCAACAGATTTTTGAAACACTTAATCAGCTTGAAACAGAGCGATCAAATCTTGAGGTGCAAAAAAGATATTATCAGTATCTGAAAGATTATCTTACTACTAATGATAATATTTCGGAATTATTAGCCCCATCATCAATGAATGTGGTTGATCCAATCCTGACCAATCTGGTTACTCAATTAATTGCCTTAAATTCAGAAAGAGCCAATCTTTTGCAAACCAGTAACAATCAACAGAATTTATATTTATCAAATATCAATGTTCAAATTGAAAATCTGAAGAAAACCATTAAGGAAAATGTTACCAACACATTGAACACCCTAAACATTTCCCTCAATGAAATGAATTATCGAATTTCAAAACTATCTTCTCAGATTTCTCAGATGCCGAAAACCGAATTACAACTTAAGGGAATTGAACGCAAATTTAAAATTAATGATGAAATCTATACCTTTTTGCTGCAGAAGCGATCGGAAGCGCAAATCGCCAGGGCGTCGAGTCTGCCCGATTATGAAGTAATTGATCCTGCAAGGACTTCTGTTGCTTATATTATTGCTCCTAAAAAAATGCTTAATTATTTTATTGCAATCTTTTTGGCTATTTTATTACCCAGTGCCTTGATTATTGGTATTGACTTCCTTAATAATAAAATATCGCAGCCTGAAGAAATAGAGGCATTAACCACCTTACCGGTTATCGGCAAGGTTTTTCACAGTTACCGCCGGTCAAAGATTGTTGTTAATGACCATCCTAATTCATCAATTACCGAATGTTTCAGGGCAGTACGTACCAACTTCCAGTTCTTTTCGGAAGGTGGTAAAAAGCAAGTACTCCTGTTGACCTCATCGGCCAGTGGTGAAGGAAAGACATTCTGCTCCATGAATCTTGCGGCTGTATTTGCATTAAACGGCCATCGTACCGTACTACTCGAGTTTGACCTGCGCAGGCCTAAAATTCATCAGGAATTCGGCTCGAGTAACATGATCGGTATAAGCTCGTACCTTATTGATAAGGCTATTATTGAGGATATCATCATACCTACCCATATTGAAAACCTCGATCTTATCTCCGCCGGGCCGGCTGCACCAAACCCTGCAGAACTTATCAATAACGAGCGTACAGCTGAATTTCTTGACAAACTAAAGGAAATGTATGATTACATTATAATCGACTCAGCACCGGCAGGCATTCTTACTGAAACATTTTTACTGATGAAGCATGCCGACCTGAACATTTTTATCGTTCGCATGAATGTTACTGTAAAAGATGTTTTCAAACAAACTGTGAAAAGCTTTGAAAGCAACAAAATATCAAACATTTCTATTCTCATTAACGATATCGATATAAAACGGGAAGGCTACAGGTATGGTTATGATAAAAACTATTATACCGATGACCATAAGAAAGGATTTTTTTCGAGATTATTCAGGAATGAGCGTAAAGCTTCATAAATGAACCGCCGGATAATTGTTTTATCACTTCTGCCCCTTTTCTTTATTTTTATTCTTTTATGGGCGAAATTTATTTATTCTTACTTATCACCAACAATTGCTGTGTGCCCTGATGTAATGATCGTTGAAGGATGGAACCCCGATCAAACACTAGATGAGGCTGTACAGGCATTCTGGCACAACCATTACAAATATATTGTAACAACTGGCTTCCCCGAAACTAAAGGATTCTGTATGGGTTCGCAGGGAAGACTTGTCCTTGATATCCGTGAGGCAGAAAAAGAATCAGGGAAGAAGATTATTTCAGATGTTGACAGCATCCTTTCCGTTAAGATAACATTGCGGGGTACGAAAGCCGGGAATGAATATGCCCATTTTAAACTGTTTGCCGGCACTACTATTATTGGCGAGGCATACACTACCAGGAGAAAACAAACCCTGATCTTCAGACACAAAATGCCGCATGATTTCTCAACTATGACCATTGAGTTTGATAATGATACATATTCAGCATTTCGCGACAGGAATCTTTACGTTTTTTCTTTGTCGGTAAATAATATTACTTTTCCTGTTAATAACGAGGCTTTTAAATATTACACACGTTTGTCAGGTCAATATATTTTTAGCCGGCAGGCAGGTAAAACACTTGCACATGAAACAGCGCAACGGTTGACTCGGAAAGGAATCCCTGATTCCTTAATTATCCCGGTTGGCTCTTTTACAAAGCATAAATCCAGAACATATACGACTGCTACTGACGTTATGAAATGGTCTGAAGCGCACCCTGAATATCATATTGAATCATTAACCATTTTTACATCGGGTATTCATGCCCGCAGAAGTTTTTTGTCATTTAATAAAGTGTTTGTCCAGGATAATATTCCTGTCGGAGTGGTATCCTGTAAAGATAATGATATAGGTTCTGATAACTGGTGGAAATCTTTCAATGGTATCAGGGAAGTAATTTACGAAACGGCAGGTGTAATATATATCATGTTTATTGGGAAAGAATAACTGATATAAGATAAAAGATACAAGATACAAGATACAAGATACAAAATACAAGAATAAAGACTCAGATACTGATACATTTTGTAAACCGAATCTCGGTGTGTTAATCCCGGATTAGTCATTAGTTCGCTTCTCTACTAATAACAAATCTCCACTAAAAATAATTTTTATTCACCCGGATGAATTTGTTTATTCATCGTACTTGGGTTTAAAGCTTTCAGGCAAACCTGAATTTCATGTAAACCTGAATACCAAATTATCTGCTATAGTTTGATATATATTATCAACCAGAGCCTTATTCGGTTATAAGTATATTTTCTTTTCTTACTGAATTTCCAAAATCAGCTCGGATGAAATAGAATCCGGGCATAAGCTTATCATCAGCTGTGTTAAAAATAAGATGATAATTTCCTGTTTCTAATTTGTTGTTTAACAGATTTTTAACTTTTTTTCCTGTATTGTCATATAAATCAATAACCACCTTAGAGGGATTTGAAACCGTATAATGAATATTGACTATATCATTTGAAGGATTGGGGTAAACAGCAAAAAAGGGATTATCTTTTAGTTGTTCAGCCAGAGGCAATGCCACATTTACTGTATTGTTATAGGCAGCCTGGTATTCTGTGAAAGTTGATGAGCCGGTAGATGTTGTTACCGAAGTTAGTACAAGTAAAGGATACCGGTTGCAACAGCTGTACCAGCGATAGGTGTTAATTTCCACATGCTGGTTAAAATCATTGAACTGAACATCATATGTTTTTGATGTTTTGACTCTGAGTGTATTATTCACGGTAACATTACCGGGTAAAACAAGCTTTCCATATCCGTCGGCTGTAACTTCATAAGTTCCGTTTATCGGGAATTCGGATTGGCCGGTTTTCATAGTCCCTGAAATGACTCCGCTGTAATGGTCATTCATTGTAAACGGAAAAACCATTTTTACAAAAGGCTGGTCATAGGTAATGATCACGCTGTTGTTGGCCGAAGCATAACCAATTTGTTCTGTCTTGTCCTTACTTGTTCTTAGATAAAAACGGTTACTGAATTCTTCGAGAACCGTATTGGCTGCATGAAAATAACCGGTGGATTTTACTTTGCTTTCATTGTTAACAAAGCCGGTAAAATCTGATATGGCTTTCAGTGTTGAAAAATCCCATGTTATTCCTGATCCACCGTTACCCGGGTCAGCATACTGGCAAAGAATCATGTTGTTATCGGCTCCGGGCAGAATGGAGTGTGTCTCAAAATTTAAAGTAACTGGTTGCTGCGCAAAAACATAACTTACAGCAATAATGCCCGATAGTATTAAAGTAAACTTTTTCATATTTAATAATTTTAAAGATTAATTGCCCATTTCAGAGATAAACTTAATACGCATCAGCCTGATTTCTTCTTCGGTGTAATTATCTTCGCCAAGTTCTTTAAGTGCTTCTTCAATAGAGCCGCTTTCAGCCTCTTCGCGGAAATAATCGAATATTTCCTGCTGATGTTCCTTATCAAGAATATAATCGATGTAATAGTCGATATTGAGTCGTGTTCCTGAATTCACAATTGCTTCTATTTCATCAAGCAACTCGCTCATTTCCAGATTTTTAGCTGATGCAATATCTTCCAGGTCCATCTTTCTGTCGATGCTCTGGATAATATACACTTTCAGGCCGCTTTTATTAACCACCGATTTAACAACCATATCCTGAGGCCTGATGATTTCCTTTTCGTCAACATAACTTTTAATGAGGTCAACAAATTCTTTTCCGTATCTTTTTGCCTTTCCGGCGCCAACGCCTGTAATATTCTGCAATTCTTCAATGGTGACAGGGTATTGTATGGCCATGTCTTCAAGAGAAGGATCCTGAAATATAACAAAAGGAGGCAGGTTTAGTTGTTTTGAAATTTTTTTGCGGAGGTTTTTCAGAATATTGAACAATTCCTCATCAACTGTACCCGGCCTTTCAGGCCCAGCCAGACTTTCTTCCTCTTCATCGGTGTCAGAATAATCATGGTCTTCAGAAAGCATAATAGAATACGAATTTTGAAGATAATCCAGTCCTTTTTGATCCATCTTCAGTAAGCCGTAGTTTTCTATGTCCTTTTGGATAAGACGGGCAATCAGAGCCTGCCTTATAACCATATTCCAGAATTTGTCATCTTTTTCTTTTCCTGCTCCGAATACATCCAGCAAGTGATGATTATATGATTTTATTGCGCTTGTTTTTACACCTGCCAGCAGGTTGGCAATATGGTCGGCTTTGAACTTTTCTTTTACAGCAATTACTGCCTGTAGTACCTTTATGATGTATTCCTGACCCTCGAAATTTGTTTTCGGATGCAGGCAGTTATCGCAGTTTTCACATGAACCTTTCATTTCTTCGCCAAAATAATGCAGCAACAATTTTGGTCGGCAAACTGAAGATTCGGCATAAGCTACTGTTTCGAGTAACAATTGTTTACCTATTTCCTGTTCGGCAATTGGCTTGCCTTGCATGAATTTTTCGAGTTTCTGTATATCTTTGTAGCTGTAAAATGCAATGCATTTACCCTCACCGCCGTCACGTCCTGCTCTGCCTGTTTCCTGATAATATCCTTCGAGG
>JAJUGM010000244.1 GCA_029268165.1 Bacteroidota bacterium | reverse complement strand
TGTTTCCTTATTGACTTCAATCTTCTGGCTTTCTATACCTATATCTTTCCCCGTTGTCATTTTAAATAAACCAACAAGGAACTGAATTCCTGAATTCATCACTGTTTCCAATTCGGTAATCTGTTTTGCCGACTTTTCAATTTTATCTTCAGTTTCTGCTGTTTCATCAGGTTGTTCTGACGTATCTTCTGATAAGTTAAGTTCAATTATTGGAAGTGCTTCATTAGTAATTTCCATCTTATCTTCCGACTGCAGCAAAGTTTCAGAAGGTATGGCATCTTCCTTTTCCCATTTTTCTGTTTCGGCAATGAATTCTTCGAGCTGCTTGATGAATTGTGAACGTCCCTTCTTACTGAAATCCACAAAATCTGTATATGGATTATCTCCCAGAACACTGTCAAATAAGCTTTGCTTTACCAGTAAACCCGCTGCAATTTGTTGTTCAATAGATTTTCGGGTTATTAAGTTATAGATATTAAGATTTTTACTTCTCTGCCCTATCCTGTCGATACGACCAATGCGTTGATTTTTTTTTGACGGGTTCCATGGAAGCTCAAAGTTTATAAGTGTGTCGGCAATTTGTAAATTTAAGCCCGAACCACCAGCTTCTGTGGACAAAAATACTTTATATTGTGGATTATTTTCAAATTTCTGTATTAATTCGCCTCGTGATTTCACAGGAATTTGCCCGTTGAGTTCTACAAAACCTATATTTTTTTCACGAAGTAATCTTCCTATAAGTTTATGCACCTTAAGCCATTCTGAAAATATGATGATTTTAACATTATTGTTCAAAATATCCAGTTTTTCAAACAGAATATATTTAAGCTCCTCGAGTTTGGGAGATTCATTGGTTTCTTCATCAATCAAATAGGTCGAATCACACACCATGCGCATATTAGCTAATAGCAAATGCATACGCTGAAGGTCGTATGGGGTAAGATATTTTTTTCGAATAATCTGTGCCAGCGCTTTCGCATAGGATGCATGATATTCTGCCTGCAATGGCGAAAGGTTAACAGGAATATCTATCTGCCTTACATTTGGCAATTGGCTGATTACTTTCCTTTTCTCACGCCTGATCAATATTTCTTCGAGTTTTTTATTCAGCTTCTGCAAATTGTAATAACCGTTAATTTTATCTATCTTTTCTGGATCAAACAGACAATGCTGGTATGAAAATTCCCACAAAGGACCTAAAAACCCGGGTTTAAGAATCTCGACAATAGAATAGAGATCAATTAATCTATTTTCAATAGGTGTCCCTGTAATAGCCAATTTATGCTTTGCCTGAATTCTTTTCAGTGACGAAGCCGTTTTTGTTTCATAATTTTTTGCCCTCTGCGCTTCATCAAGTATCAAGAAATCAATACCAGCCCTGTTCAATACTATTTGATCGCGTAATACTGTTTCATAGTTAACAATTAAAAAATAATAACTGCTGTCAAGATATTGTTTTTCACGTTCTTCAGGAGTGCCGAGAACTACTAAAGCTTTTTCATCTGTGAATCTTTCAATTTCCTTCTTCCATTGTTCTTTTAACGATGCAGGGCATACAATTAATGTTTTACTAAAACCGAAGTTATCCTTTTTTAAAATAGCTGTACCTATTGCCTGTATAGTTTTACCAAGACCCATTTCATCGGCAATTATCGCAACTTTACGAAATAATGCAAATTCAATGCCTTCCTTTTGATAGTTATATAAATCACCTTTAATCCTATTGAAATCAGGAATATATTTCTTACTGAGGTCTTCGCATAGTTTTTTCTCAAATGCCTCCTCGATTTTCTCAATTACTTCAGGACGTATACAAATATTTGGTTTTTCAGATGCTTCCTGTATAAAACCTAACAATTTAGTCACTTCCTTATCTTCAATAAAAGTCGATTTTTTGAAGTATCTTGATATAAGCAATTGTTCTTCCACAGATAATGGATTTGGATAGTACCATGTAATTTTATAATCATTCAGTGGGTCGCAAAATATCTCTATAAACGGATAAGTTTTGTCTAGTTTATCGAATAGTCTTTTATCTTCCTTTAAAATTTTGAATCCATACATGATATGTTTTGTAGTCCCTAGCTTATTTAAGCGTGCATCATTACTGTTACTATAACCTACTTCATTTTCAAAATCGCGGAGGAAGATTTTATATTTAATTCCCTTTTCATTGGTTAAAATATGGTCACCGTAAATATTATCTGCCCATTGAATACTGTACTTTGCTTTATCAGCCTTTTGCTTACGCTCTTTCAATACCCGTTTTATCATCCCTTCACGTGTATATCTCTTATGTTCCTGATGACTTTTAGGATCTAGTAAATGAATTTCGTTTTCTAATTGTAAAAGGCAGGCATATGAATATCTATCCCAGTCAATATAAGAATTATTTTCCATTGGCGAAATAATACTATCTTCTTCTCCTATAATCAGAGAATATTCACGTATTTCATTTCTACCCTCATTACTAACAATTAGTTCAAAACATGCCGAAGACTGAGACAAAATCTGACACTGACCATTATTAAAAATAATTTCACCCAAAGCAAGTTCCTGATTATCAAGCTGATTTTTCAATAACTCTTTTTGTTTGATAATAATTTCTTTTATATGCATTATATATACTTTTTAGCGGAAAATTAGTATTAATTATTTAAATGTTCTATTGTAAAATACACATATCAATAAATTTTTAGTTTTATTTTCACCAATAATTAAGGATCAATATCACTTTTAACTTTAATAATCCACTACTTAATATTTTCAAATTACCTCAAAACAACTTCAACTGTTGCCCGACAGGTTTGGCTCTGTGGACTGATGAAAATTCAACATGTTCAAAATATTGTTGATCAATTTCACTTAGAAAACGTGACGGGGTCATTTCTTTTTCCGTACCATACAACTTCCTCTTCTTTGAGCGAATGATTTGCAACTCATCTTTTGCCCGTGTCATGGCCACATAAAACAATCTGCGCTCTTCCTCAATATCTGCATCTTTCTTGTCAACAGGCGTTATTCCTTCTTCGGCCCCTGCAATAAATACCACAGGAAATTCAAGTCCTTTAGCTGCATGAAATGTCAATAACCTCACCCCGCCGCTGCTTAACCGGCCTGCATCGGTATATGGTGATAAAATGTACTTCTGTAAGAAAACCCCACTATTCTCAGTACATTCTGCAGCTAATTTCAGTAATATTTCCCTTTTCATCTGCTGCTGATCAGTTAATACAGAAACCGGAAGGAAAAAATCAAGCAATTGTTGTAAGGTAGGCTGAAGCCCGCTTTTATTTATTTCTAAATTCAGTTCATTAAAAATGCTTATCCATCTTTTCCATTGAGGATGTGGCACAAAATTTTCAAAATCATTATCGCTGGTGACATATTTGTTAACCAGAATTTGCATTTCGTGCTCATTGAGTCCCAGAAACCGCTCTGATAGGCCTGAAAGGGCAATCACATCTTTTTTATTTTGAAGCAGTTTCAAAGAATTGGCTATCATATCAAAAGGCGGTTCCGAAAAAAATGAAGTGCCATCGCTCAGCAGAACAGGTATTCCTTTTAATTTCAGTTCTCTTGAAATAGCATTGGCAACCTGATGAGTACGAAATAAAACCGCAATATCTGAAAAGGCATAATTGTAATCAGAGATAAGCTGTCCGGTACTTACAACATCAACACCGCCTACATAATTCAATATCTGCTCTGCTATATATTTAGCCTCCTGCCTGGTATCATCAGCAACAAAATATTTAACAGCCCGGGCTGAACTTTTGACAGCATCAGTATTTACAGGCGCTCTTTGCTTATTATGTGAAATCAGCATGTTGGCTGCACACAGTATATTTTCCGGCGTGCGGTAATTTTTTAATAAATTAATTTCTGTCGCATTAAAATCTTCTTTTGCCTTGAAAAACAGTCTGATATCTGATCCTCTGAATCCATAAATACACTGATTGGGGTCGCCTATGGCAAAGATTCGTTTATTACCGGCAATGAGCCTGACAAACTCATACTGTACCGGATTAATATCCTGAAATTCATCAATGGCAAGGCATTGATAACGTTGAGTTATTGTTAAATTCCTTGATTTTAATAAAAAATTTACCTGCCAGACAATGCCCGAAAGGTCAACTGCATGATTATCTGCAAGGTACTTATGATATGTGTCAAAGTATGACTGAAATTCAGCATTTACCGGTGGCCAGTTTTCTTCATGGTATGCTTCATAAGCATTTGATAGTTCATGGATTTTTGTCCTGCTGAGTCCAGGGAAAAGCAATCTGAACAGACCGATTCTGTTACCCTCGTCATAAATGGTCATGATTTCCGGATTAATCTCTTTCAGAAACCGATAAGCCAATGCATGAAATGTACCTATCAGTATTTCACTTGCCTTTGCCCCGATTTGTTTTTCCAGTCGTGCCCTTAATTCATCAGCCGCTTTGTTGGTAAAGGTTATTGCAATAATTTCGTGGGGTTTAGTAACTTTTTTCTCAATCTGGTGAATAATCCATTGAACAAGTGTATTTGTCTTTCCTGTGCCTGGCCCTGCATTAACTACCACATTGCCTTCATGTTCCAGAGCACGCTTCTGTTCTTCATTTGGTTGCATAACCGGCTTTTTGTTATCATCAGGGTGAGAAACGTATTGTGTATGTTGCTTTCTTTTATTTCGGTGCACCATTTTTTCAATGAGCGCGTCACCGAAAATATTTTTCTGGCCAAGCATGTTGCTTATTTCACCGGGGTTAAAAATTTTAATCACGCCAAACTCACCATCGTAACCGGCCTGTGGTTTAACCTCTTGTTCGCGAAGGCGGCGTATGGCTTCGGCCAGCAGTTCGCCCCATTTCGACCTGATTTCATCAACAGGCACAGTGTGTAATAATTCAAATTCATTGCCAAAAACTGAAATGATTTGTGTATATGCCTTTTGTACTGCGTTGGCAGCGGGAGCAGTACGCATGAATTCGGCTATGATTTCAGGCAGGGGTATGATGTATTTATATCCAGGAGAATCTTTTGGTTTTTCTGCATTTTTCCTGTCGGCTAGCTTCTCAACCCTGTGCAGAACACCTATAGTAAGGGGTTTGCCGCAACGCGGGCAAAGGTTATTCAGCGCAAGGCTTTCATGCGGTTCCAGCACTACATTACACTTGCGATGCCCATCCAGATGATATTTCCCTTCCTCGGGGAAAAATTCGTAGGTACCTGAAAAACCATTTCTGGTTTTTAAAGCTTCAAACATGGCATAGTACGAAAGTTCCGTATCAAAAATATTGGCTTCCCTGCCCAGTTTCTGAGGCGAATGAGCATCTGAATTCGAAACCAGGGCATACCTGTCAAGCGATGATAATTTCCAGTTCATTGCCGGATCAGACGATAAACCTGTTTCAAGTGCAAAAATATGCCCCGACAGGTCGCGAAAACATTCTTCAATGCTGTCATAACCTCCGTTTGAACCCAAAGCTGAAAACCATGGCGTCCAGAT
>JAJUGM010000243.1 GCA_029268165.1 Bacteroidota bacterium | reverse complement strand
ATTCTTTAGTAAAAAGGTTAATATCCGGGATTCTGGTATTTAGCTCTTTCAGGGTCATCTACAGCATCAATCTGTCCCTGAGGTATAGGCCTTACAAGATGATGTTCCTTCAAATTATTGGCGGCAGCGACATCAGGATTAAATGCTCTTGCTCTTTCAATCAGGCATGATTTTCCATCGGGATATTTTCGAATTGCCAGATCAGACCAGCGCACCCATTCACCAGCCATTTCGCGCGTACGTTCATCAAGAATAAAATCGAGATTAATATCAGTGCCTGTAACGGCAATGTTTGCGTAGCGTGCATCAATTTCATCCTGGGTTAAGCCGGGCTTATAAGCAGCACGGCGTTTCATAACATTAATAAGATCAGCTGCTTCATCATTATTGCCTAGTTGCATGGCGGCTTCAGCAGCAAGCAGGTATGTTTCTGCCAGCCGGCAGACGGGATAAGGCCTTCCTGAGCCATCATTGAAGGTTACCCTTAATGAATCGGCAAATTTTATTAAAGCAGGGTGCATAATATAAGTTCTGTTTTGATTGGTGTACCAGTCATCCGGACCAACGCAGAAATATTTAACACCTCTGGCATTTATAGCATCAGCTTCGGCCTGGGTATCAGGCATATACCATGCAGTATCGCCAACAACCATTCCTAAGTCAGCTAATTTAGCCACATACTCATCATACGCACTTGTTCCGGGCTCATTAACGCTTGCTGTCCTGTATAGGGTTCTGAAAGTGCTATGATAACGGGTATCATTTACTTTATCAGCAAAAGCTGTCAGCAGCATCCATTTTGTCGGAGCAATTTTTCTAAGCGGCCGCTGATAAGCTAACGGGCGTCCGTCAATTAAAGAAACATTACCAATGGCTTGCTGATAATTGGGCGTGAAATCGTTGTTTGCCTGATTTTCATAAGCACCAATACCGGTAGGATTATTCATCATGTTCATGGCATTGTCGCCCGGAATCCTGTCAACAGCATATAATATTTCAGTATTATAATCATTACCCTGTCTGAATACATCGGCAAAATTATCCAGTAGCTTTACGCCATATTTTTCCTGATTGTTAATTACTTCCATGGCAGCACTGTATGCGTTCTGAGCATCATCAGCCTTTTTGGCAGCTGTGTAATAGCGAAACATATATACTTTGGCAAGCAGATGATATGCTGCTGCCTGTGTTACTTTGTAATTATTTTCATTTTTCTTTTCCGGCAGGTTTTGTGTGGCAAAAATCAGGTCGTCAATCATTGCCTGATAATTCTTTTCAAGCAGCTGGTCGAGCGGCAAACGGTTAAAACCCCAGAAAGGTTTTGTGTTCATTTTCAGTTCGCCGCTACCCAGGTCAAGCGGTACTGCTCCATACTGGATAACGAGATTTAAATAGTACAATGCCCTGAAAAAGGATGCTTCGCCTTTGATGACGCTTTTTTCCTGGTCGGTCAGGTCAGGAATTCCGTCAACATATTCAAGAATGGCGTTACACATATTGATCATCGGAAAAGAAAAGTTCCATATTGATCCGATGGCTCCGTTGCCGGCAGATAAGGAATATTCACCGCATTCCCTGTGCTGAAGATTATCACCGCTTGTACTGGTGGCAGGCTGCTCTCCATAAGTCCATTCATCAGTACCCTGATGAAAGAGCGCCAGCGGGCCGTTAGGGGCATAGATAAATCTCATGTAAGCATATACGGTATTGACAGCATCTCTAATGCCCTGGGGTGTTTCAAAATAGGTAGTGGTAAAATAGGTCTTAGGTTCTTCATCCAATACCTCACTACAACTTTGATAAATGAATAATGACAGTAAAGTTGTAAACAGGATAATGAGTTTCTTATATATAGTTTTCATATTCAAAAGATTTTTAGAATGTTACGTTTACACCAAAAATAAATGACCGGGTCGGAGGTGTGCTGGCGCCAATAACCAGTGCAGGGTTATTGCCTCCTGTACGAAGGTTATCGGGAGTTCCTACTGCTCCTATGGAACCAGTTCCTGTTGGTTCCGGATCCACACCATTATATTTAAATACATAAGGCGAGTAAAGCAGGAACGGATTTTGTGCAGTGAAATATACTCTCAGACTTTTAACTGGTATTTTTGAAATGTATCTTGCAGGTATGGAATAACCCAGGTTAATGCTTCGCACCTTAATAAAAGAAGCATCATAATAACCGAGCGTCTGCCATGCCGATGAAGCTTTGGGAGGTACAATGGTATAGTTGTTTGTTTCCTGAGGCAGGGTAAACCAGTTTGTAGGATTTTCGGGAGTCCAGTAGTCTACATCCAGTCCGTTTCTGCGGCCATCCATAATGGTGATATAACCCCTTGTAGGCTGGTGCAGGTAACTAACCAGTGTTCCTCCCCATCTTACATAAACCACAAATGAAAGATCGATACCTTTGTAGGTAAACCGGTTGGTAATACCTCCCTGCCATTTAGCCTCCCCGCTCCCTATAACCTTTCTGTCAAGCTCGGGAGTAATGGCAGTATCAACCTCGGGGTTAAGGTTACGTAATTTCAACTGGCCAGGTAATTGTCCGTACAACGCAGCTTCTTCAGCTTCGTCAAGCTGCCATATTCCTAATTTTTCGTAGTCGTATATTGCATTCAACGGATATCCTACATGCAACTGATTTTGTACATCACGTTCAATATCCCTGTATAATTTCAAAATTTTGTTCCGGTTTAAAAATATGTTAAGGTCAGTACTCCATGTAAAACCTCCGGCGGTTTTAACATTGACTGTTGAAATGGTGAACTCAAAGCCTTTATTTTCAATTTCACCAACATTAGTGAGGAAACTGCCGGATACACCTGATGTTATTGGCATAGTTACGCTATACAAAAGGTTATATGTTTTTGCATAATACCATTCTGCAGTACCGCTAATGCGGTTATTGAACAAACCAAAGTCGAAACCTACATTCGTTGTTCTTGTATATTCCCAGTCTAATGTCTTGTCAGGCAAATTGCTTATATAATACCCCGATACTTTTTCATCTGTTCCATAATTATATCTTATAGGTACTCTTGTCCCATCCTGATATATAAAACCTGATACACCTCCCAGGGTTGCATAAGGCGAGACTGCCTGGTTAGATGTTTCACCATAACCTGCACGTATCTTTAAGGCAGAAATTGGCCTGATACCTTTCATAAAGTTTTCATTATTCAGATTCCAGCCAACAGACACAGCAGGATAATAATGCCATTTTTCAGCCAGCCTTGAAGAACCATCGGCTCTGCCGGTAAGGGTAATAAGATAACGATTGTCATATGCATAATTAAGCCTTGCCATATAGGAAACAAGTCCCCATGACGCTTCATTTCCGCTTAAGGATGCTGCCGGTTCGGGATCAGATTGGCTTAAATCGTAAAACTGAATAAAGTCGGCATTAATTCCTTCTTTGTCCACCTGTGTATTATGTGTTTTATCTTCCTGAACACTGAAAAGGCCTGTTAAGTTAACACTGTGCTTTTCGGAAAATACTTTCTGGAACAGCAACAGATGTTCTATTGTATAGCCCCATCCTTCGCCATTGTTAACGCGTGCACGTGCTGTCTGGTTTCTAGTGCGGAAATAGGAATCACGACCCTGGAACTGGTCAAATTCCTGCTGGCGGTAATCAAGACCAACATTCAAACGGTATTTAAGTTCTTTAAATATTTCAAACTCAGCATACAAGGTATTGAATGTGCGAAGCCTTCTGGTGCGATCAACCCATTCATCATTGTTATCCTGAAGAAGTAACGGATTATATTGGTTTTCTCTGTCCTCAGCATTTCCGCCCGGCCTTATAAGTATATTGCCCAGTGAGTCATAGGCTGGCATAAGCGGGCTAAGCGTTAAAATAGGAAACATGATGCTTCCGCCATAAGGACTGTTGGCAAAGCCTGACGTATTGGGTTGCTGGTTAATAAACTGTGTTCCGTTACTTATATTAACACTGTTTAATGTATTTAGGCCAATTTTCAACCTTTTACCGATTTTGGTGTCAATATTTGCTTTCAGGGAGAATCTGGTAAAATCCTGGCCCGGCAATATGGTTGTTTCTTTGTAGTAACCACCTCCGATAGAAAACTGAGTAATTTCAGTTCCACCTATTGCTGTAAGATTATGGTCGGTAACATAACCGCTTTCATACATCAGGTCCTGCCAGTTAGTTGCCCTGCCGGTTTTCATCGATTCAAGTTCTTCAGACATATATCCCCATGCTCTTGAACCTGCATCCCTCATTTCAGCATATTCCTGAGCGTCGAACATATCATATTTTCGGGTTATTCGGGTAACTCCATAATAACCGTTATATGACAGGTTAGTTTCTCCGCTCCTACCTCTTTTGGTTGTTATAAGTATAACCCCGTTTGCTCCCCTGGAACCATAAATCGCGGTAGCTGATGCATCTTTAAGCACTTCAACAGAGGCAATATCATTATGATTGATATCACTCAAACTACCTCCTTCATAAGGAATCCCATCAAGCACTACAAGCGGGTCATTAGAACCTGTAATGGAACGTTCACCGCGAACCCTTATTTGTGCGGTAGCGCCAGGTGCGGTACCAATCTTCTGAATTTCTAAGCCGGCAGCCCTGCCCTGCAATGCCTGCTGAATATTAGCCGCAGGTACTTCCTGTAAGGCCTTATCATTAACCGAAACAATTGCGCCTGTTACATCACTCTTTTTCATGGTACCATATCCAACAACAATAACTTCCTGCAATTTCTCAATACTTTCGAGCAGGGTAACATTTATTGCAGATTGTGTGCCTACTTTTACTTCTTCCGACAGATAACCAACATAGGTAAAGACAAGCACTGCATCATCTGAGGCAAGCGAAATGGTGTAATTGCCTTCCAGATTTGTTACCGTTCCGTTGGTAGTGCCTTTTTCAACGATATTAACCCCGGGCAAAGGCTGGCCTTCAGCATCAACAACTTTTCCGCTAACAACCTTCTGCTGCATTGATGCTTTTGGCACAATAACAACAAAATCATTCTCCAGTATTTTGTAATCCAGAGAGGTGTTTCCCAGCAGCAAGTCAAGTATATTCTCAATTTTCTCATCTTTGGTTTCCAGTGTAACCCTCCTGTCAAGTTGAGAATACTGGTCATTAAAGAAAAAAGCATAATCGCTGTTGGCTTCAATTTCGCGGAACAAATCGCGCAACTGAACATTTTCGGCTTTTATGCTGATTTTCTTGTCCTGTGAATAAACCGCTGCAGTGATATTCAAAGCAGCAATCATACAAAGAAATAAAGCGATTTTCATAGTTAATAATAGCAGTTTTAGTTGTTTACTCCCCCTTGGAGTGAAATAGTTAAGGTTATTTTTCATAAATTTGTATGTTTTGGTTCAACATGTTATTTTCATAATGTGTTGGATATCCCAGGACCGGCAGGTGAAGCAGACACCAGCCGGTCTTTTTTTTCCTTATTTATTAGCACTATGTCATATTGTTTTATTTTAATTTTTTATTTATTGCAATCGATTACATTATTTTATAAT
>JAJUGM010000242.1 GCA_029268165.1 Bacteroidota bacterium | reverse complement strand
GGGACAGCCTGATGAAGGAATAAAGCTGTTGGAAAAAGCGATAAAAACATGGCCGTATAATCAAAATATACTTTATAATCTTGCTTTATGCTATCTGAACACCGGAAATCCTGTAAAGGCAGAGGAAACGGCATTAAAAAGCCTCATAATTAATCCCTATCATACGCGTACCCATCTTATTCTGGCAAAAGCCAACTATGTGATGGGACGCATAGCCCAATCATACCTGGCATACAATATGGTCATCTTACTTAATCCTTATTTAAACTATATATCTGAATTTGAAAGCTGCATTTCCGGCAAATCAAAGGATATACCTCAGGCTTATAAATACCCTTATCCCGCGGGGACTGACCATCGTAAATGGGATGAACTAAAATGGCTTCTCCAGTCAGAACTGGCATTTAAAGATAATTTTGATTATGATTTCAATGTTAGCTATATGATAACACGGCAATCGTTGATGCTTTTCAGAAAGATGTATTTTGACCCTGCTGATACTTCTTTATATAACCGGTTTTATATCCGTTTTTTTTCGGAAATCCTTAACCGCGGAGAATTTGAAATTTATATTAATTATCTTCTTCAGAATACTTCAGATGAGGTAGTTGCAAATTATTTAAAGAAAAATCTCGGTAAAATAAAAGACTTTGTCAAATGGGCACAAATGTATATTAACAGCATTAGAGAATCAGGGTTTTCAGCCCAAAATGAAAAAGAAAACATAAAAAAATATCATTATAATGACAATGGATATCTGTCGGCTATCGGGGTTGAAAAAAATTCGAAAAAGGAGGGGCTCTGGCTGATTTTCTCCAATAACGGCTACATAAGTGAAAAAGGATACTATGTGAACGATAAGGCTGAAGGCGATTGGTTTATATATTGGCCCAACGGGCAATTGAAACAGCATATTGTTTTTGTTAATGATATTCCAGAAAAGCAAATTACTTACTATTTTCCTAATGGTGAAAAAGCAGGAATTACTGAAGTTAAGAACGGTATGAAAAACGGAACGGCCGAATCATTTTCTTCATCAGGTTACATTATTCAGAAAAATATATATTCTGATGACAGGGCAAACGGACCGGGCATTTACTATAATTACGGCGAAGGTTATTTTCGTGAATTTACATACGTTAACGACTCGCTTGAGGGAGTTCAGACTGAAAAATGGCTTACCGGAAATCTTAAATCAAAATGCTTTTACAAAAATAACCAGCTGCAAGGGGATTACCACACCTGGTATCCTACCGGAAAACCAGAATCAGAAGGTTTTTATAACAAAGGCAACAGATTAGGACATTGGACAAATTATCATCATAACGGTAATAAAAAAGAATTGGCTGAATATGACACTACGGGGCAGGTTACCGGAAAATATACCGTATTTGACTATCACAACAATATAATAGCTGAAGAAGATAGATATATTAACGGAAAATTATCAGGCAAAAGGATCGAATTCTACCCCGATGGCCAAAAACAAAATATAATGTTTTTTGAAAACGGACGGCTTACCGGAATTGAATGTTACGATGTGGCTGGAAAATTGATTTATAAGGCAAATGAACAGGACAGCGCATTTTATTTCAAATCATTTTACCCTGATGGCATTCTTAACCTTGAAGGAAAAATTGTCAAAGGTCAAAGGGAGGGAAGGTGGAAACTATACAATCCGTCAGGAGTGCTTTCGGAGGAGATGAACTATCTCAATGGCATGCTCAATGGTCTGCAAAGGACCTATTACCCCAGCGGCTTCCTCAGTGAAGAATATAACTGCGACAGCAATATGATTGTAGGTGTATATAAAGAGTATTATGGTAACGGCCGGTTAAAAACCTCAGGTTCCTACAATAAGAAAGGGAGAAATGGGGATTGGTTTACCTATTATCTGAATGATTCTGTTGAAAGCCATGCTTTTTATATTGACGGAGTCCAGACCGGACGATATATATTGTATTATCCGGGAGGCAAAAAAAAGATAGAGGTTTTTTATAATGATGAAAACCAGCCTGTAAGGACCATAAAATACAATCATCAGGGTGAGATTGAAACAGATATGGATTATGCATTCGGCGAACACCATTTTGAAATTTTCTATTCAAACGGGAAACCAAAAGAAATTATCAATATAACCGATCGCCTGATGCATGGCGTTTATGAGCTGTATTTTCCCAACGGACAAATTGCACAAAGAGACACATTTATTTTTGGGCTGAAGCATGGTAAATCACAAAGCTGGAATTATAATGGTCAACTTCGCACCGAAATACCCTATATTCTCAATATTAATGAAGGCCTTGCTAAATGGTATAATGAAAAAGGGATACCTGATTATTTAAGTATGTTTGAAAATGGACTGATACAAGGGAAAGTTAAAGATTTTCATTACAATGGAAAAATATATCGTGAAATGCAGATTGAACAAGGCAAACGGGTTGGATACACCGATTACTACGCTCCGGATGGGACGTTTATGTACCGTTTGCGTTTTATTGATAATACAATAAAAGCCTATACCTATAAATCAAAAAATCAGCAGCTGGTTACCGAAATACCGGTAGATACTTCCACCACCGAAATTATTTGCAGTTACCCAAATGGCAGAACCGCTGTAAATATACAGCTAAAAAAATGCATTTATCATGGAAAACTGACATGTTATTATCCTACAGGAGTATTGATGCGGGAAACTAATTTTTATAATGACGAAATAGAAGGTTTTGACCAGTATTACTATCCTAATGGAAAACTCAGGGAATCTGTTTATTTTAGAAACAGTAACAGGGAAGGCCCTTACGAATTATATTATGAAAACGGGCAAAAACATAAGGAAGGCCAATACCATTGTGACCTAGAAAACGGAACATGGAAAATTTTTAATGAGGATGGAAGCCTAAAGGAAACACTTTTTTATTTCAACGGATTTTTATATGATATCATTAAATAATATAGACCGTTTTTATATTTGTTTGTTGCTGATAGGGGCATGTACTTTTACAGGCGTGTCAGGGCAATTGCCGTATAACTTTAATGCCCTGAAGGAAAAATACTCCAAAAATCCGGTAATTATCTCTGACCGCTATCTGAAGATTGATTTTAAATCTGAAAAAGAACCGGTAATAGAACGCACCGAGTACAGAGAACTGCTGGTTTTAAGCGATAATGCAACCTTTCTGGCTGATTCAAAAGAATATTTCAGCGGGCTATATGAATTGAAAAAATTTGAGGCTTATAGCCTGATAACCGAAAAAGGAAAAACAAAAAAATATCCGGTTGAAAAATATACTCGTGTTTCAGAATTAGATGATGAGTTTTTTTTCGATGATGAATATGCTTTTCAATTTCTTTTTCCTGCAGTTAGTCAGGGTGCCAGACTTGTGACTGAGTCTGTTTCGACAACACATGACTTGCATTTGCCGTTTATTTATTTCTTTGGCAGCAGAATCCCCATTGAAAATCAGAAATTTACTATCTCATGCCCATCCGGTGTAGTTATCCGTTATCATTTATTTGGTCTGGATACTTCACTTATTCACTTTACCACAGCTGAAAAGAACGGTATAATAACTTATCAATGGACATTCTCAGGCAACAAATGTTATGAGACTGATGAATACTCACCTCCTCAACGCTATTTCACCCCTCATATTATTGTAAATATTGCCGGTTATTATGAAAACGGCAGATTTATTAATGTCATGAGTTCTATGAATGACCTGATTAGTTGGTGCCAGGCAAAAATTAACCGCGTTGACAAAGAAAATATGCCTGCTGAAATAAGACAGCTTACAGATTCGGTCACACGGAATGCAGGGTCAGATTTTGATAAAGTAAGGCTTATATATGCATGGGTTCAGAAAAACATTAAATATATTGCCTTTGAAGACGGTGAAAACGGATATGTACCTGCTGAGGCAAAAAATGTCTTAAAGTTAAGGTACGGTGACTGCAAGGGTAAAACAAGCCTCCTGGTAGCCATGCTGAGGTCGCAGGGACTTAAAGCAAGCTTTGCATGGGTTGGTACACGAGACCTCCCATACCGTTATACCGAATTTCCCTCAATTGCCAACAGTAACCATATGATAGCCGTATGGTGGGATGAATCAGGGCATCCCGTTATTCTGGACGGCACAACACGTAACCACAACATCAGTGAAATACCTGTCTTTATTCAGGGTAAAGAATGCCTTATTGCAAAAGAAAACGGTGAGTACCTTGTTTATTCTATTCCTGTAGCACCTTCAACATCAAACAGTGTAAATGATTCACTTTTTATTGAACTGAAAGGCGATACCCTCATAGGATATGGCAAAGCAACCCTCACAGGTGAGCGGAAAGCTGACCTGATATCAATACTTGAAGGCAAAGATACCTCGAAAATAAGTAATATTGTAACGCAAATGCTACCTAAAGCCAGTAATAAATTTCTGATTACTTCAGCAACTTGTTCAGACTTATCCGACACTGAACATCCGCTGATAATAAATTATACTTTTCGTTTACCTGACTATGTAAGTAAAAACAGGGATATTTATTACATCAACCCTAATATTGACCGTTTCCTTAATAATATGGATATTTCCTCTGGCCGCAATCTTCCAGTTGAAAATGAAATGACACTTACTCATTTATTCTTTTGCAGCATAAAATTGCCAGATAATTTGGAAGCAGGTATCCTACCTGAAAATTCATCTTTTGAGAATCCAAAATTTGGCTTTTCACAACAATATCAGTTAAGCAAAAAAGAAATCAGATTAACAACCTATATAAATTTAAACTTCATAATACTTGAAGGCGAAGAGATAAACAAATACAGCGAAATGCTATGTCAATTAAAAAGAAATTATCTTCGGTCAATTCCTTTAACAATAAAACACCAATAATGATAATGCGAGTCTTTTTTATTCTACTGTTTTCAGTATCGGCTCTATTAAGCGCCCAGGTCACTGAATTTTCAAAATATAGCTATAATTATTTCAATGATCCCCAGCCGGCTGACACCATTAAAAGCGAAAACGGGGTGCTTATAACACTTGAACGCAGGATTACAGAGGTGTATGTTAACAGTGAGGATATTTTTGAGGAAATCAGTGTATTTCATCGGAAAATTAAGGTTGAAAGTCATAATGCCATTGACAGGCACAATAAAATATATATTCCTGTTAATAACGTCATTGAAATCATTAATATCAAAGCGCGTTATATATCGCCCGATGGGAGTATCACTGAAGTACCCCAGGAAAGTATTCGCCAGGTAAGCAACCTTGAAAATGAAGGCGATTATAAGATATTTGCAATTGAAGGAGCGCAAATAGGGGGAGAAATTGAATATTTTTACGTACTCCGCAAAAAGTACAATGCTTACGGAACAGTATATGTGCAAAGCAACGAACCAAAGGCTAATGTTGAATCACTTTTTACGTTTCCGTCAAAACTAAGCTATATTATTAAAACCTATAACGGGTTGCCTCCATTCGAAATGGTGAAAGATACTATAAATGATAAGACATACATGAAGTCAAAAT
>JAJUGM010000241.1 GCA_029268165.1 Bacteroidota bacterium | reverse complement strand
GGGCACTCGATGGTCAGACAGGTAAAAGGTTTCTTTCAGCCTCACACGAAATTACCGTCGATCGTTCATTTATCATTATTCAACCTTTGCAATCTATTGCCGACAAGACTTATATAATTCCTGAAGGCACAGCAGTGGTAGAATTCCCGGTTCGTCTAGTATTCAGTAATATTCAAAATAGTGAAAACCATTCCATTCCAAAAGATAATTGTATTGCATCATTTGATACCAGCAAGCTACACTTTCCTTTAATTATCAGGAACTGGAAAAAAGGTGATTACTTTTATCCTTTGGGCATGAAAGGAAGGAAAAAATTAAGTGATTTTTTCACTGATCACAAAATACCTCTACCTGACAAGAAAAAAATATGGATTCTTGAATCAGGCGGAGATATTATATGGGTAATTGGACTAAGAACTGATGATAGATATAAGGTTACCCCGTTAACCCGGGATGTTTTACAGATAAATTACCAGGCTGAAATTATTAATTAAATGAATAATGAACTCAGAAAAAATTACTGCACAGGAAAAAGAATGGATAAGATTGCTGGAAAGCCATTCGCCTGTTGATGTCCTTACAGCCATTCGCGAAATACGAAATAAAGGCAGTATAACCATGTTGCCTTTTATGTTTAAGTTGCTGAATCCATCAGTAAATGAAATTATCCGGAAAAGCGTAGTGATGGTAGTGAGTGAAATAAAGGTGCAGGCAGCAGCGCCAATTATTGTTGACGCGCTCGAAAACATGAACCTCGGAGAGGATTATACTTCAATAGTTGCTGCATGCTGGCAGTCAGGCATTGACTTTAGCAGCCATATTCCGGCTTTTATAAAAATATTTACTGAGGCTGATTATCAAACAGCTGTTGAAGCTTTCTCAGTGATTGAAGAAGCAATTTTAAATGCTGGCAATGATATGAAAAGCAAATGCATCCGTTTGCTCAAAGAAATGAATGACCGCATATCAGTTGAAAAATATCCTCTTTATAAGGAACTTATCAAAGTGGTTTCTGTTGAAGAAGGATAATAGAGTACAGATGATCAATGAATCAGCATTTGTAGAGTTCATAAACTAATACTCAAAATCCAGATCATTTGAAAGTTGTCTGAGGGTAATATCTTCAAGCAACAGTGCATCGGGTACAATCATGGAAACCGGAAATCCGGCTGAAAAATTGCTCCCATATTGTGAATACGAACCAGACAGAATATTGGTAACATAATTCTGGTTGCTCAGATAAATTCTTTTATTCAAATCATTTAAAGTTATGTCCTCATGTACCAACGGCTTAACAAGTTTTTCCCTGCCTGTATTTAATTCAACCTGATAATAACATAAAGGGCTATAGCTTGCTGACGGAATCAAAGGTTTAATAATATAAGCATATTCCAGACCCCTTTCTTCGGATAAATCAATTAATTGTTTTTTAAGTGCGTCAGGATCAAAAGTAACTGAGGAACTTATTTTAACAATGCTCGGAGCATCGTCCAGAATAAATCCTCCCGTTCTGAATCCAAAGCGGTAATGACCATTTGATCGGGATACTTTAGGAGTTGGAATCCGATTGCTCAGAAGATTCTTTAAAATGCCGTTTTCTATAAGTGTAACGGTATCTGGAGGGATTACACCTTCTGCGTCCACAATGATTTTCCCCATAAGCTCGGTGCCGGCATATTCCTTCAAATGGGGATGAACGGTAACGGTTAGGTCCTTTGAGACTATTCTTTTATCGAATTTTGCTTCAACCGATTGTTTATCCCGCTGAAGCAGGTTCTTTTTCATGCTGTAAACCAGAGGTTCACGTGAAGCAATAAGTTTATTGTCTCCTTCAAAAAGCGCTGAGAGGAATCCATAAGCAGCTGCCTGGTTCATCAACAACACAGGTCCGTTATATTCTTCTGATCTTTCGTCAATGTTTTTTAACCTCAGTAAATATTTTCCAAGCTGCAATGCTGATTGTTTCATACTATCAATTGGGGGTAAAGACTCAACTGAAGGAGCTATATACGTAATGTTTTCATGTAATATTTCATCCTCATCGTCCCTGACACCCGGTGTTATGTTTAATACACTGATATTAAGAGGAATTCTGACTTCTGAGCCTTCTGAATTTACCATATAAACAGTTGAACTTATTGCAGTGAAGGAAGCGACTGAGTGTTCAATTTCATCATTATTTCTGAACAAGCCTGAAATTTCTTTTACAACATTTTCTGCTTGTTTTCTTGAAACATCGTGAATTGTTCCTGGAATCCAGATTTTAACTGGTTCTGATTTGGTATAATCAGGTAATTTATCGGTTTCAGGATCTAACGGATATTCTTTTATTGCCTGAAGTTTATTTTTATAATTTTTTACTGCTGAACGAAAAACATTATCTGTATTCCACCAGAAAGCTTTCCGGATTCCCCAGTAATCAGGCTCGATGGGACATCCTATTTGTATGCTATACTCATTTTGTTGCTGGTTCAACGGATCAATAAAATTTTCATCATTTCGCTCATAACTTCCCATCATAAGCCTGAGGTACCAGTCGCCTACCTCCGTATCTGATGATTCTGTCAGCGCACCCATCATTGCCTGTACGCTGGTCAATACTCCGTTAAGCATGCAATAGCTTATAAAAAAAGGCTTTCCAGCTTCCGGGTCCTCAAGGTTGCTCAAACTACGTGTGAGTTCATCCCTCAAGGCAGAAATAAAAATGCTATCACGAAAAGATTGTGTGATTTCCTGTCCCTTTGTGGTTGAATAATCATAAGCACTGGTAAGTAACAGCACAACTGTAATGAACAGAAAATTCGGTATATTTTTATTAAGCGTAATCATATTTACTTTTCTTCAATAGGTGATTGCAAAGAAGGAATAACAACTTTGGTTTCAGGAATTCGCTGGGTTTCTATCTTCTTGATTAGAAAAGCCGGGCTTACGGTTGACACCGGTATATTCCCTGACTCTGCTCCACAAAAGCCATTAAATACTTCATATTTTTCGCCGGCTGCAATAATTTCAGAAAAAACTGTAAGCGGTGTACCGATAAAATTGACCCCTCGCACAAGTTCATCAGGCCTGCCATCGGTATAAACACGGTAAACAACTGTTGGTATTATATTAAAGACCTGAGGAGAAAATACATCGGTTGTAGTAAAACCCCCGTAAACTTCTTTAATGTAATATCCATAGGGTTTTCCCTGCTTCTTACATTCTCTGATCAACATTTTTCGCATAACCATATCGCTTACTTTGTTTTTTGACTTAATGATCAGATTCGACTGCCTGCTGAAGGGTGCCAAACCTACCTGTGCACGGCCATGTCCGTTAGATTGTAAAAGATCTTTTACAGGTACCCGCGACATAAGATAATTTTTTAATATACCATTCTCAATAATGACAACAGGCCTTCCGGCAACTCCTTCATCATCGTATTTATAACTACCGAAAAGCGGAATACCATTATAGTCTTTGATTGTTGGATCAGAAATTATGGATATGTTTTCATTAATTACCTTTTTACCAAACTTATCTTTAAAGGTTTGATTATCATATATGTTTTTCAGTCTTTGTCCTTCAATGCGATGCCCGAATATTTCGTGAAAGAATACACCGGCCGCTTCGGGCGACAAAATTGCAGGTCCTGCATAAGGGTCAGCCGGCGGGGCATTTTTCAAATCTTTCAGTATTTGTTTGATTTGTATTACTTCTACTTTCAGCTCATCGGCTGAAGGTAAAGCTACCATAGATTGGCCTATATACGATTTTACAATCGGCGCAACATTACCACTTCGGGTTTTTACAGCAAACATCAGCTGTATCTGGCACTGAGGTCTGTTTTGTATTATACGTGATCCTTCTGAATTAAGATAATAAATCCGTTCTTCCATAATCAGCATAGCCACTTCACTATTAACAACATCACTGTCCGACGAAATATCCTTGGCAATTTCTTTCAATAACCCTTTCCATTCAGTAAATGATTTGTCATTCATTTGTGATTCAGGTGGCAATTCAAAATAAACTGATGTTTTCTCACGCGAAAAAGAAGGTACATTTTCCTTGTCTTCCTGCTTACTTTCTTTTTTTAATGACGTTTTATATTGCTGCAATGTGTATTTGTAAGTAATTTGCAAATTCTGATAGAGTGATCTAAACAGCGACAATGAATCATTATCTAAAGGAATTCTGTCAGTATTCACAAAACTCCTGAGGTTCGTATTTCCTTCTCCGGCTTCAGCAGAAGTATTGTCTTTTTCATAACTGCCTATTCTCATACGTGTTGTTGCCAGCCTGGTGTGTGTTGCATTTTGGGCGGTCAGAATACCGAATGAATACCGTAGTAGATTTGATTTTATTTCATGAACCCTAATATCGATGAAATAGGGAGGCTGTTCTTTTTCTTTATATTCCTCTTCAAGGGCAGTAAATACTTTATCAAGCAAGAGCATTAAAGTGTCCTGAGCTTCTATATTACCTCCTGCCGGAATGACAAGTATTAAAGCAAATATGAGATTTTTGAATTTTTGCATTTCAATAATATACTGTGATTACTTTATTTTACACAAAGTAATTAAAAAATATTGTAAAATATGACGGATGTAACATATTTTAAACGACTGGTTCATAAATATATGTATTAATAAATGCATAATCAAAATCGATCAAATTGAGTTATTTCGTCTATCATGTATATATGCTTTCAGGAAATGATAACTATCAAGGATTTAACATTTTTTATCATTTTTTTTATTTTTGCGCGCTAAAATTCTGTTACTTTGCGTTTAATTGATACACCATTTTATTTAATAATGCGAAAACTACTGATTATTTTACTGCTGTATCCATGTAGTTGGATTACCGCACAACGTAATGCCAACTTTGGAATAATAGGTGGCATATCCTATTATTTGGGCGATATCAATCCAAACAGGCATTTTTATAACCCTTCGCCTGCATTCGGCGTTATATACAGGATTAACATTAATCCGCGCTATGCCATACGTGGAAATGCTTATTATACACAAATCAGTGGGAGTGATCTTGATTTCTCTGAACTCCTGCATCCTGACCGGGCTTTTTTGCCGGTTTCATTCAATACCACCATGCTCGACCTGAACATTCAGGCTGAGTTTAACTTCCTGCCGTTCACACCCAACGTAGGGAAGTATAAATGCACTCCCTATGTCAGTTGCGGAATTGGCTTTACTATGGCCATTTCAACCAATGTAAATACCGGCCATCATTTTACCTTTCTTTTTGGTGCCGGCTTTAAATTTAATTTAACAGATAAAATCAGTACTGGAGCAGAATGGAGTTTCAGAAAAACATTTACTGACCGCATTGACGGGGTTGAAAATCCTACCGGAATTCACTCGATGGTGCATAATAATGACTGGTATTCCTATCTAGCTGTATTTATTACCTATAAGTTTTTTAAATTTGCCCAGGATTGTCCGGCATACAGGTAAAAAGGAAAACATGAATCTGAAGGATAAAATTAACAGAGAAAAATTGCCCAGACATGTTGCCATTATTATGGATGGCAATGGCCGGT
>JAJUGM010000240.1 GCA_029268165.1 Bacteroidota bacterium | reverse complement strand
GACTGCATACAGAAAATTGTTGTTGTCAAAACAGCTGTTACTGTATTAAAGGTTTTTTTTGTAAACCTGTAAATGGAGATTATTAAAATAACTGATATTAAAAAAGGGAATAATCTGGTAATCCATATCTCATCACCAAATAATTTCATCCATGATGAAGATAAAAAATAAAAAAGCAACGGATGGCCTCTGTATAATTCCGGTGAAATGGAAACAGGCATTAATGAAGGCCCTCGAATTGCAAATTCTATTATTGCAGGAATATATGACCATGCTTCATCCCAAAAATAGGGAAGACTGAAATCAGGAACTTTCATCAGAAAAAAAATCAGAAGTAATGGTATAAGAATTAAATCTTTCTTAACTGCTAAATCAATTATTTTTTGCTTCCATTGCATAAATGACAATCCTGTTTATATAAAATAAAAATTTCTTATCATTTTCAAGTCAGCTCAAAAATGCATTGTTATCATTCTATCTCCATCAGCTCATCCGTAAAATTCACCAGATAAAGTCTTTCTGTGGCCCTTGTAATTGCCGTGTATAACCAGCGTAAGAATTCCATATCGGTTTTTTCAGCACGAAAATAACCAATATCAACAAAAACATTTTTCCACTGGCCACCCTGGGCTTTATGGCATGTCACTGCATAGGCAAATTTTACCTGCAGCGCATTAAAGTAAGCGTTGGCTTTAACTTTTTCAAACTGACTCTTTGCAGGGATCATGTCTTTGTAATCTTCCATTATGGTATAAAAAAGCCGCCGGTTATCTTCATTGCCAAGAGCGGGAGCATTAACACTTAGTGTATCAAGCATTATTTTTGTTTCAATTTTTACATCATAATCCAACAGTTCAAGCAATACATCAGCAAAGTGAAAACTATATATTTCTTCATTTTTTCTGATTTTCAGCACTTTTGCAATATCTCCGTTGGCGATGAAATTAATTTTTTCTGATTCGTTAAGCCAGTAATAGTTATTTTTTACAATCATCAGCAGGTCGCCTGAAGAAATTTCATCTTCACGCCCGAGGATTTGTTTTCTTATACCATCGTTATATTTATTGGCTGTTTTGTTCGACCTGCAAATTATAATCGTATTTTCTATACCGTCCCGATCATAAGCCATGTTTATGGCATCCTGCAATTCACTACCCTGAACCATTATAATGTCCGGAAGTTTATGTGCGTTGAACCGGGGTACCTTCAAAATATTGTTGGTAATATTTTGCCTGATTAGTGTTGCGTTAACAAGAATTCCGGAGCTTTCCGACTGGCGAACAACATCGGTAAGTTCATATTCAATAACCTCGTTAAAATAATGCTGCATAACTGCCTTATCAAGTGCAGGGCTTATGTTTGTGCCAACAGGCGGGAGCTGGGCTGTATCGCCTATTAAAATCAAACTGCAATTTTTATCATTTTTAACATACTGAATAAGGTCATCAAGCAGCCGACCTGTGCCAAACGTGGTATTATCACTTTTCTGATTTGAAATCATTGATGCCTCGTCAATAAGGAAAAGAGTATCCTTATGCAGATTTCTGTCAAGAACAAAAGTTCCGAAAGTGTCTTTGGATGATTTCTGCCGGTATATACATTTGTGAATAGTAAAGGCTTCCTTTCCCGAATAGGCTGCAAGCACCTTTGCCGCACGTCCGGTTGGAGCAAGCAGAATAAACTTTTTTCCAACATCATAAAGTACATTCACCAGTGCGCTGATAACAGTTGTCTTTCCGGTTCCCGCATATCCTTTAATAATTAAAACACGATTTTTTGTTTCATCAGTAATATATGCTGCCAGCAAATCAATAAGACACTTTTGTCCTTCGGTTGGAACGTAACCCAGCCTCTCCAGTATAAGCCCTGCAAGATGATTTTTCAGCATATTTTAGAATTATTCCTTATTTGAGCTAAAAGAATTGTATTTTTTTTTAAATTCGCAACCAAACTTAAATTAAAAAATTAACATGAGAACCGCTTTACAAATAATTTTAGCTATTATAATATTAGTATTGAGTTATTTGCTATATGAAAGCATTATGAAACCAATCCGTTTTAACCGCGACCGAGATGTAAGATTAAAAGCGGCTATTGAGAAATTAAAAGATATTCGAGAACTTCAGGTAGCCTATAAAAGTGTTTACGGAAAATATACCGGTAGTTTTGATACATTAATCGGATTTTTTAAACACGATTCGTTGATTAATGAAGGTAAAGTGCTCGTTAAAGCATTTAACTCCGATGAAATCACAGAAAATGAAGCTATTAAAAAGGGATTTATTAAAATTATTAAAACAAAAGTTGCAGTGAAAGACTCATTGCTTCGTCCGGATTACCCGATTGACGAAATACGCTATATTCCCTTTACTGATAGCATGGAGTTTGCCATGGCGGCAAGTGAAATCCCGACGCCATCTGGTGCAAGAGTAAAAGTATTTGAAACATACGCTAAATACGAAGATTTACTAAATGGCCTTGATGAACAACTGGTTATAAATTACATTGACCAACGAGAAAAGATTACTAAATTTCCCGGCCTGAAAGTTGGTTCACTCACTGAAGCTACCAACAACGCAGGCAACTGGGAGTAATTATGCCGGATCATGCATGAGCTGAGCCTGGTTGATTATACATTCGAAAAAGAGAGAACGAATCAATATAACCTGTCCATTCAGTCAGACCTGAATGGACTTTCTTTTTGTATATTCGATAATCGTCAGCAGAAACATATTGTTTTCCGCAAATATGTATTTGACACCAAGCAATTAGTAGAAAATTATCTGACTGAACTTGATGAAATTTTTAAAAATGACGATTTATTGGTATTTCACTATGCATCGTCAGCATTTATTTATCTTACACAAAAATCAACCTTAATACCTGAATCATACTTTCATAAGAATGAACTAAAGTCTTATTTTGAATTTAACCATAGTTGTGACCCGCTTGATGAAATACATTATAATTATCTTCCATCTGTAAACGCTTATTGTGCGTTTGCTTTACATTCATATATTACAGATGAGATCAGTAATCAGGTCAGAGGTATCAGATTTTATCATCAGGCTTTGCCATTTATTGAGAAAGTTCTGCAGTTAAATTCCGGTTTTAATAAAAAGGTTCTTAATGCATGCCTTAATTTTAACTTTTTTGACCTTACAGTAACTGAGGGCAACAGGCTATTACTATATAATACTTTTCAATATAGCTGCAAGGATGATTTAGTATATTTTATTTTGTTTATCTGCAGGCAATTTGATATTGATCCGGATAAGGCTGAATTGTTTTTATCCGGTGAACTGTCAGACATGTTGCTATATTATGATGCCATACGTGAATATGTTCCAAATACAAGACATATCAGAGATGTCGGCATGAACCTTGCGTCATCGCTGGCAAAAATAAAGGAATATAAATACATTAATCTGTTCAATCTGTCCTATTGCGTATAATTGGAGGCAAATATAAAGGGCGGGTGATACAGGTAAACCGAAATTTTAACGCCCGGCCAACAACCGATTTTGCACGGGAAGGACTTTTTAATATTTTAAGTAATATATTTGATTTCAGTAAGATAAACGTACTTGATTTATTTGGTGGAACAGGCAGCATTAGCTTTGAATTTGTTTCAAGAGGATGCCCTTCGGTTGACATTGTTGAAATTAGTTTGCATTCACTGAAATCAATTCAATCAATGATTAGTCTGACGGGCATATCAGGTATTAATTTAATAAGAGCTGACGTATTCAGGTATATAAAATCATGCCGGAAAAAATACAATATTATTTTTGCTGATCCGCCTTATTCGCTTAAAACCATAACTAAAATACCCGAACTGATATTCAATTCCGATTTGTTAGAAGAAAATGGATTATTTATACTTGAACATCCCAGAATTTATCATTTTGAGGATCATCCGTGCTTTTCCGATCACCGTAGTTATGGAAATGTGCATTTTACGTTTTTCAGAAAAACAGAACAGCCAGGGTTTGATGATAAAGCTTATTAACAAAAGCCAAAATGACTAAATTGATTTTTTTTCGAAACCAACGACTAAAAAATAATCTTAAATTATTCATTGGGAACTCTCAGAAAGAGCGAACCAATGGATTTCCCGATTAAAGAAATCATTTTTCTGGAGCAGCGCCAGTAAACCGGAAAAATTGATTTTTCTTAATCGCATTGCATTAGAAATTTTTCTAATGCAATAATTGGGTTAAATCAGAATTTAACCGGCGTAATTTTATTCATCAGGTCGAGTATTTTGGCCTGCCTTCGAAGCATATAGGCTGACGGCGCTGCCGGATTCCGCCTGCGCGGGTTTGGCAGGGCCGCAGCAATAAGTGCGGCTTCCCCCCGGGTGAGTTTTACTGCCGGCTTGTGAAAGTATTTACGTGCAGCAGCCTCTGCCCCATAAATACCATCGCCTGTTTCAATCACATTGAGATATACTTCCATGATTCTTTTTTTATTCCAGAAAGTCTCAATCATAAAAGTAAAGTAAAGCTCAAATACCTTTCTTGTATAGGTACGCGCAGGCCATAAAAAAACATTCTTAGCTGTCTGCTGCGTTATAGTGCTGGCACCGCGAATTCTTCTGTGTTTCTTATTATGTTCAATGGCTTTTTCTATGGCCTGAACATCAATACCCCAGTGTTCAAGGAATCTGTTGTCTTCTGCAGCTACGACAGCCTGAATAAGATGAGGCGAAATCTTCTTAAGCCTTACCCAGTCTTTTACAATTAAAGGTTTTTTGCCTTCTGAACTACGTTCGATAGCCCTTTTAATCATTAATGGCGTTACCGGAGGTGGTACAAAACGGTAAATGATTACTGTGAGGACACTGCAGGTAAAAAATGCAATTGCAGCCCATTTAAACAACTGCAGTATCCTTAAAGGTAAAACTGTCAGGAAACTTTTTATCCCTGATTTAAGTCGGATTGATTTTAATTTTTCTTCCTGCACCACAGCAATAATTTTCACACAAAAATGAAAAATTTTTTATTATATCGAATCACTGTTGTCCGGGATAAATTTTAAAGAGCAAGAGGGCATTTTGCCCTCTTAGCTCTTATGTGTAACTTTGATTCGCTAAAAAACCAATTACACATGGATAAAAGTACACATTTTTTTTGACAGTCGGTTTTCGGACAGCTAATTTCATTAATTGATGAAAGCATTATCAATTCATCTGTTAAGCATTATAGAACAGACAAATATGTCAAGAAGTTCAGCACCAAAGACCAACTCATAAGCATGCTATTTTGTGTTTTCAGTAAGTGCAATTCTTTGCGTGAAGTCTGTGGGGCAATGCTTGGGTTGAAAGGGAAAACCAGGCATTTTTCATTGAACCATTTGCCCAGGCGAAGCACACTGAGTGATACCAACAGGTTGCGCTTACATGAGGTATTCGCCTCTCTTTACTATGGATTGCTTAAACAATACAAGCACATTATTACGGACAGCCGGTTTTTACAAGCTATCCAAAAGCAGGTAAAAATATTCGACAGTACCACTATTAGCCTGTTTCAAGAGATTATGCGGTGTGTTGGCCG
>JAJUGM010000239.1 GCA_029268165.1 Bacteroidota bacterium | reverse complement strand
TGCCATAAACCGTTGCAAATCGCTGAAAATCAACAAAAGCATAGGGAACAATCTCTCTGAATTCCGGACGATTTATTGTTTTACCGTAGGAAAGCCTGAATTGATGTTTTTCATTTATTTTATAGGTTACATTTACTGAGGGAAAGAAATCAATGGTATCAAAGGTTATATCAGGCACTAAATCAGGATTTTCCTGAAACCCGGAAAGAATTCTTTTATATAATTCTGAACGTACTCCTCCATATAAAATAAATTTCTTTGTTACAGGAATTTCTGCACTGACATAATAAGCGAAAACATCCACGCTGATTATATAAGAGTTACTTGCATTGTAACTTTCGCCATAGATTAAACCTTCATTAAAATAAAAATTTGAATCTTTAAAAAGCTCTTCTACAGGTAAAAATGTATTCAATCTGAAGCTATTACTTCTTGCCTGCCTTATCCCGATATTTCTTGAATTGAAATCCCTGTTCTTTTTTTCATAAGATAACCCTGCCTTAAACAAAAAAGTACGCTCAGCGATTAAAAGGGGTTGTTTCAGATTAAAAGTATAATTAAACAGATTTTCTTCAAGTCTTAAATACAATCTTCCTGTTTCGTAGGGCACAACACTTGTCGGTATTATCAATCTATATTCACGGGCCTCTGTGAGGGGATTATATTGCTTTGAGTATCTGATCCTTTTAATATCAGGGTTATTATTTAAAGTATAGCCATAGCCTGCCTGCAATTCAATCTTTGTATGGGTTTTATTTAGATCAAAATAAGCGGCAAGTTGACCTGAATATATTGACCTTGAATTAAAATTCATTTCTCTACCTAAAAGTGTATCAGGTTCAGAACCAATGTAATAGTTTTCACCTGATCGTAAAATTGTTCTGTTATTACTTAACTGAGCCAGATAGTTTCTGAACTCTATGCGCTGGTTGTTTCCAAAAATGATTAACCAGTTATGCAGTAATCCAAGTCTTGTATTTGTTTTATATACATCATCGTGAAACTCATAGGCAGGATTTTCCTTATATGTAAGCGGATCAATTAATTTGTATTCAGCTTTTTTAATATAGTTAATATCTGTGGTATAGCTGTAATTTAATGCCGTGAGATTTCCAAATGTAATATTGCCGGTAACAAAACGGCGATTAATTCCCAGCAGCACACTATGGTTGGGGTTAGCCTTAGTCTTTTTTAAATAAAAACTCTCGTTATTAAAACTTTTAGAAATTGTTTCCAGTCGCGCTTTTTTTATGTTATTCTCTTCTGTAGTACCTGAAAAATCAAATAAGGAAACCATCTCTTTACTGGCAGGAAATGAAGCCGGAAGTTTTCTTGTTCCATCATCAAAACCAAGCCAGTCGTATTTTCCTCCCTCATATGTATAATATTCCCTGAAAGTGGTTTCCAAATTATAACCGAATGAATAATTTATATAATAATTATTAACATCAACGGTATTCTTTGTCATAACATTAATTGCAGCTCCGGCAAAATCTGCAGGAAGTTCAGGGGCAGGGCTTTTGTATATCAGTATATTGTCAATCATATTACTGGGAATGGCATCAAATGCAAATGCCCTTTTATCGCTTTCAAAGCTTGGAGCAACGGATCCATTCAGCAGAACCGTATTAAATCTTTCTGATAATCCTCTGACAATAACAAACTTGTTATCTGTAATAGTAATACCAGGAACACGCCGAATGACTTCGGCAGCATCCTTATCCATTGACCGGGATATCTGCTGGAAACTTATGCCGTTTACTATAAGATTGCCCGATTTTATGGATGAAATCATTGATACCTCTGTATCCATACGTTTTCTGGCAATTACTTTTACCTCACTTAATTCAACAGTGGCCGGCACGAGATTAACATTTATTTCGGTTACCTTATTTTTTTCAATAACAACTTTCTGAATAATTGTGTTATATGAAACAAATGAATAAACGATATTATAAACACCGGGTACAATATCATCAAGTAAGTAATTTCCTGACAGATCGGAAATGGTACCTTTGGTAGTTCCCTGAATGACTATGGTTGCACCTATTAATTCTTCACCTGTCTTAGCATCTGCAATTTTACCGGATATACTTCCGTTTTGTGAAAATAAATATGTATTAACAAAACAAAAATAAAAAAGAATGAATTTAAGATAGTGGTAATTAATTTTGAATACCTGAAAATCTTTATGTTTAATCATAGTCACGTTTTAAATACGCGGCGAAAATATATATATAACATTACTCCAATCTGATATTAATACTATCATAAGGTTAAATTTTTGTTAAATTTGGTATCCGGCTTAATGCCAACTGTTGAATTATGAAGAAATAATTTATTTAATAATATAAAAACAGAGATAATCACTCTTTTTTTTATTATTTTACCTTAAATAAAGGAAATATGCCAGCAGCAAAAATTTTAATTGTGGATGATGAACCTGATATCATTGAATTTTTAAGCTATAATCTTAAAAAAGAAGGTTATGAGGTACTAACAGCAAATAATGGTCATGAAGCCATAAAAATTGCTCAATCGAAATTTCCGGAATTAATATTGCTTGATATCATGATGCCTGGAATGGATGGCATTGAGACCTGTGAAACGCTGAGGCAAATAAAAGGGCTTGATGACACTATAATTGCATTTTTAACAGCACGGGGAGAGGATTATTCACATATTGCAGGACTTGAAGCCGGTGCTGATGATTATATTATAAAACCTGTAAAGCCAAAGGTATTGCTTAGTCGTATTAAAGCATTACTAAAGCGTGTAAGTGTGACTTCTTTGACATCAGGAAAACTATCTGAAATACCTTTAAAAAATGATGGCGGTTTGGTTATTGATGCTGAAAAATTTGTAGTCAAACTGGGTGAAAAAGAGTTATTTCTTCCGAAAAAAGAATTTGAACTTTTATTATTGCTTGCTTCTAAGCCCGGCAAGGTATTTTCAAGGGATGAGATATTCCGGAAAATATGGGGTGATGATGTTATAGTGGGCGATAGAACCATTGATGTTCATGTTCGCAAATTAAGGGAAAAGATAGGAGAAAATTACATTATGACGATAAAAGGTGTGGGATATAAATTTAATGACGAAGAAATATTTAACGTGGAATAAACAAGGATCGGCTATTATTGTTCTGAATCTGCTTCAATGAATATTCGATAAATGCTTTGGAATCATCATATAAACTGTTTAATTCCATGATAAGGTTCCGGCTTTCAGTTAACAGATCCATATACAATAAACTAATTCTTGTGCTCGTCTGGCCCGATTTAATCATTTTAAGATGCTCCTTTTTATATTTTACAAGCAAATCTAGAAGTTGCTCAACAGTGGGTTTGATTTTCTGTGCATCTTCATTTTTTTCAGATATTGAAAGTCTTATAAGCTGTATTAATGATAAAAACCTTTTGGTGAATTCATTAATATTTTGAGCCTGAAATGATTTAAGCGGGGCATGATTATTGTCAACATGTTTGAAAACCGGTTTGCTGATATATGCTATGCTATCAGTCAGATCACGAAGATGCTCAAGAATTCTTACATAAAAATGTCCTGATTCAAGTGATTCTTCAACCTGCAGTTTTCTGATGGTGTAGTAAACATTCTCCTGCAATTGTATTATCTCCTCGTTAAGTTGCTTTGCTTCATGCCATGCATTTTTAAGTTTTTTTCGCTTCTCATCAACCAGACCTTTTATCATTGACTGGTAAATACTGGAAATCTTTTCGATAGTAACTGCAATGGTATTGATGCATTGATTTAATATACCAGCATGATCAAGGAGGGTATTGTCTGTGATTGCCTTTTCAGAATTAATCTGTTCCTGACTACGGCGATGATGCAAAATGTGCATGTGATAAATAAGAAAAAATGCCAGGATTATTAAAATAACCAATGCAATAATTTTCCCATAGAATAATAAGAAAGCAACAGTCATAGATATTAATAAAGCTACCAGCGCAGTAAAAAACCATCCTGCTATAACAGTGATCATCCCATTAACACGATAAACAGCAGTCTCACGGTTCCATGCCCCGTCGGCCAGAGATGTTCCCATGGCTACCATAAAAGTGACATAAGTTGTTGATAAAGGAAGTTTCTGACTGGTTCCAAAGGCTATCAGTATGCTCGATACTACCAGATTAACAGCAGCCCTTACAAGGTCAAATGAAACCGGATTACTGGCAGTGGCTTTTTTAAATGATTCTGCATTTAACCGATTTTTAATAAACTGATTTATCTTTTTAGGCAAAATAGCTTCAAAAAAGTTACCGAGAGAAAGGGCCATCCTCACAAGCGCACGGGCAAGAGCAGAAGACTCAAAAATTTCTGCTGTTTCCTCCTGATGACTTAGGTTAAGAGAAGTTTTAATTACACTACGTGCCTTGCGTGAAACAAATAAAGTAATAATCATTACTACGCCTACCAAAATAAGAACTATGGTAGGTGTTTGGATTTTTGCATGCAGACCTCCCATAAGAAAAGCAGTTGGGTCGGTTGCACCGGAATTAACATACAACCTGTAGGATTCATATCCTGCAAGAGGCGCGCCAATAAAATTCACCAGATCATTTCCTGCGAAGGCCAATGCAAGTGTTCCTGTCCCTAATAATACTGTAAATCTAAAGACATTGAAATTGAATAATAGCATTAATAACTGAAGTAAAATCGTTCCTAATATAAAGGTAGAAGCTAAAATAAGTGAGGTATGCTTATTAATCCACAACAAATGTTCTTCAGTAATAAATGATATTCCTTTTGCGCCTTCAATGATGATAAAATAAACGATTGAAGAAAGTGCAACTCCGCCGAAAACCGCCCCGAAATAACGCATGGTTCGTTTATAATCAAATGAAAAAATAATTCGCGTAAAGAACTGAATGATTAATGAAACCGAAAAAGCTATTATAACAGAAAGCAAAATTCCGGAAATGATAACCAATGTCCGGCCTGAATTAATATACTTACCTATATCCTGAAGCGATTCTGCAGAATGTGAAATCTTAATTAAAGAAATAGCAAGCGAAGCACCTAATAGTTCAAAGACCAGCGATACTGTTGTTGATGTTGGCAAACCAAATGTGTTAAAAAAATCAAGTAAAATAACATCCGTCAGCATTACAGCAAGAAAAATGAAAATAATTTCATTAAAGTAAAATTGTGATGGATTAAATATACCCTTTCTTGCTACTTCCATCATACCTCCTGAGAAAGTAGTTCCAATAAGTATTCCAACTGATGCTATGACCAAAGCAATTTTAAAATTTACTGCTTTGGAACCAAGAGCGGAATTTAGAAAGTTTACTGCATCATTTGAAACTCCCACAATCAGGTCAGATATTGCCAGAAATGCAAGTATTAAAATGATAATCAGATAGATATCCATAATAGCTCCGTGTAATGATTAAACCATAAAGATATATGGTATTTATAAAAATTCAATTCTAATGTTAAATAAATGTTAAGAAAATAATGTAATACTTAAAATTAGCAATCTTAATCATAAACATAAATTAACATTCAGGTGACATAGGCAGATTATTTTAGCATGC
>JAJUGM010000238.1 GCA_029268165.1 Bacteroidota bacterium | reverse complement strand
GGGCGTAAAGGCTCTGTGTACTCTGTGTGAAATATTATTTTCTGATAACCACCGATGCTGTTTTCATTTCCGATTCACCTCCGTATGAGGTCATTACCACTATGCCATATTTATAGGAAGAGGCAGGAATGTTTTTATCGGTAAAAGTATAAGTATTGCCCTCAACTGACTTATATTCCTTCAGCTGCCCATCTCCTTCAGCCCTGTAAATAACATACCATGTTTTTTCGGTATTACGCGGGTTATAATTCCATTTTAGAATTATTGCCTTGTCTCTCTCAGCATATTCAGCAGTGAAATTGATCACCGGTATCCTTTTGCCGGTATCAAAGGGACGTGCTACTACCTCAGCTGCGGGTTTTGATTTTAGTCCTGAACTGTCAACCGAAATAATGGAATAGGTATATATCCGGTTCTGTTCTACTTTTTTATCGGTATAGGAAGCCGTCACAGGAGGCAGCGAATCAATAACTGTCCAGTTCTTAGCATCACTTGTTTTTCTTAACAAAACCTGTTTAGCCAGATCTTCGCTTGAACCGGGATGCCATTTCAACTGTACTGAGCTATCGGTAACAAAAACATCTTCAAAGACAGCTTCAACAGGAGGAATAACATCAGGCCGGCGCAGCGTAAGGACAGGTGATGGCCCTGAATGCTGATAACGGCTGTTAACTGCTGCTACACGGTAATATACATAACGGGTAAGCGTTTTAATATTAATTGTATCAACAAAAACCGTATCTTTATGTATCTGGCCTGTAAGTTGTGCAAATTCATGATCAGGACTGTTAGCCCGCAGCACTCTGTAGCCTATCAGATTCTTTTCTTTCCCCAGGTTCCATTTGAGAGTTACAACTCCTTTCTCGTCTATTCTGCCGGATAATCCTGTAGGAGGTAATGGTGGTACCGTATCAATCCGTGTAGCCAGCACCGGTAGTGAAAAAGCCAGATTGCCTGCAGTATCAACAGCAGCTACCGTGTAATACATTTCTTCATATCCGCTGAGGTCATCAATATATTCGCGTGTTTTGGCAGATAGAGGTTTTGGGGTTACAAGCTGATATCCGTATAATGAATTAACGCTGCGTGATATTACAAAGCCCTTGAAGTCGGCAGGCTGATTGTTGTATTCCCATGTTATTTTTATTTCCCGCCCAGATATCTGTTTTGGTTTTTTAATAACCGGTGTCGGTGGCGGAGTTAGGTCTTTCGAATAAGCGGTTATTTCAGCAGCTTCACTGAGCTCGCCAAACGGGGTTACTCCAACTATTTTGTATTTATATTGCTTATAATTAACGGTAAGTGTATCAATGTAATGCGGACTAGCCTCTCCTTCAGCTGCTTTAGGAGTCGCTGTAATCAAGGGCATATTATTAAGTTTCTTAAAATTTCGCCCGCCATCTTCAGAACGGAAAATATAAAAACCCGAATAGTAAAACGGCTCTTTTTCCTTCCAAAAGAGTTTTAAACTACCATCGCCGCTTTCAAACCGCAGGTCAGCCGGTGCAGGATATTTGGTATATGGCTTTATGCTAACCACCAGATAGGCAGTATCAAAAGTATAATCCTGCACTGGTTGAGCCAGAAATACCCTGTAAATATAAATACTGTCCTTTTTTACATTACGGTCAACCCATCTTAACCCAAGGGAATTAGCTGTAAATGGGTCATTATCAGCTGCAAACAATGCAAATGAGTAGCGGTTTGAAAGTTCATCAGCTGCATTCTTTAAAACATTTACATTGTTTTGGTCAAGGGGTCGGGGGACAAAAGTTTTTCCATAGACTGCCTGTGCAGCTATGGCCGAAAAATTATTATCCTTTGAGGCCAAGGCTTTCCATTTTTCCAGTTCAAGTGGTTTTAGTGGCGAAGTGTTTAACCGCTGATATCCGGTACCCTGGAATGAATTATCACCTGGCACGTTTACCTTTTCAATAATATACCCTGTCTGGTTTGCGATAATCCATCCGCCAGGTGTTGTAGGCGCCCAGCGAAGGACAACCGAGTCAATATCGGCACGGGCAATAAGTGTGATAGACGCTTTGCGCGGGTTATCACCGGTTGCATTATCTTTGTTCTGAGCATAAGCCGATGTCAGAGAAATAATTACCGTGATCAAAATAATGTTTTGCCTGATTATTGCTTTCAATTTACAAAAAGGGTTTAACTCAAAATTAATCATAATATTGGGTTTAATAGTTGCTAAAAATTAATATTATACTGAATGCTGCCGAATATTTCGTTATAGTTACCGGTTGCTTCGGTAGTTCCATTATATTTATTATTTGACAGATTAAAACTGAAATTTCCGTATTTGTCAAGGCTGTATCCGGCATTGACACGGAAAACAAACTGGTTGTCACTTACCGTAGTTTTTATAAAATTCATGCCTGCACTCACAGCAGCATTCATTTTATTATTGAAAAATTTGCGGCCAATGGTTTCACTGAAATGTATTATTCGAGAGCTCAGGGTTGACAGGTGCATATTGGTATATAACCATGTAGTTGTAAATGACCATGATGCTGGCATCGATAGTGAATGAACAGCAGAAAACGAATGAGTCTGATTATTGGTTACAGCGGAGGTATAAACATTTTTATCAGAAACATCCTGATATGAATAAGTAAAAATGAGGTTATTTATACCGCCTAAACCATTAAACAAGAAGCGGGGCGAAACCGATGCTGAGCTATAAATGTTGGAAAGCCTCAGCGTATCATCTTTATGAGCCGATTGAATCTGGTTATTGTTAAAGTTTATATCAAAGCCGAATATTTTTGATACCTGCCAGTTGGCCGAAAAGGTACCTGTAAAACGGCTTGTAGTAGCTATACGGTGATCTCTCAGGTTGTTAAATCGTATTCCGGCCTTTGAACGTATGGTTAATTTATTTTTAAGCAGGCGCAAAGCTGGTGATATTGCATACTCCATATAGTCATTCGGCATTAAGGCATATCCCAGTGAATTAAATCCAGGTCCTATCCATTGCGAAGAAAGAACAACTGACCATTTTGCCGAAGGTGTAATGTTAATGCTTAGCCTGGCTGCACCGTCAATCCTTGAAGATATATTGGGCGTAAACAGGAAAGAAGGCATGGAAAGTTCATCAATGGCTTCAGAAGTAATGTCGCCTGAAAATGCTGAAGCACCAACCTCTCCTCTGAAACTAAGTGCCGGAATAACCTGGATACCAAAACTGACTGTTCCTACGAGGTTTTCAGCAGGACTCACCGTGGCCGAGTCCCGCTTAATTGAACCGGAATCATCAACAGCATGGAATAGGTTAATATTAAAAAATGTTTTTGACTCATCACCGTATCCGATTGATGCTGCATAGGCCATCTGGCTGTAAATGCCCGGCATATAGGCTTCTGTGTTGGGTTCCACTGCAAAACGACTTATACCGTAAATGGCTTTTAATCTGAATTTACCTGGTGTAAGCTCAAATCCTCCGCCCAGCATGCGCAAATCGCCAAAGGATAATTCAGAAAACTGGGTTGAAAAATAGCCCGCATGCAATGTTAACCACTTTGCAATGCGCGGGCTGACGCCAAACTGATTAAAAGGCTGCTGAAACCTTGTTTTCTGTGTCGAAACATAAAGTTCAAACGGAAGTGTTATCTGATCAAATAACGTGATATTGGCACGGAAAATACCCGTAAGCATATTGCCTGGTTGCCTGGGGTCAATGCCGCTGGCTGAATAAAAATTATCAGCAATGCTGGCAGAGCCACCCAATTTAATCCACTCTTTCCGTTTTTGCTTTCCCTCTGAAAGGGTATCACTCTCCTGCTGGGCATTAATTAGCATACAGAAAATCATCAGAAATAAACTTAACAATATCTGCATGCGTTGCATCAGATATCTGTTAAATTTTAATCCGGTTCTCATTGTGAAATTGAATAGTTTTTAGGTGCTTAATTCATTATTTAATAGACAAATGGCTTTGATATAGTTGGAATTGCATCGTCCGGCCCGGTGCAGCCCCAATAGTTATAATAATATTTCAGCGGATAATTACCTCGTGGCATCAGTTGATAATCGGTTGTGATTATGTTATTAAGCTGAGTCCTATCAGAAGAAGTTTTGTATATAAATGGATTGGACAAAACCGCTGCAGCTTTGTTTTTCAGTGAGCTGAAATCAGGTGGTACTATACAACCCTGATTATATTGCAGGATGAGGTAAGGAACAGGCGGATTTAATAAAGATGATTGAATTTCACTGAGATTCACTGAGCCGCTTAATGCACCAGGTGAAAAGCCGCTTAATAATGATCCTGAACCTGTTGATGAACTTCCGCCTGACGATGACGAGGATGACGGTGCTGATTCAGAAAATATCATATTGGCTATGTCATTCAGAGTAGGCTGATAGCTGTTATACTCAACTTCAACAAACTGAAGTGTTGACGACGAAAGATAACGTTCGAACTGTACGTTGCCACTCCACCAGCCTTTTGATCGCATCCACTGAATCTGGTCATATACCTTTGGATTGGCAAAGGTATTGTGCCACGGAGCAGTGCGTTCCGAACCAATAATTTTTATCATTGGGCCGAAATAATTATAACTCCCTGATTGATTCCAGATAACAGGGTGGAAATCATAATGGTCGAAGTTTTCATTGCCTTCGTACCTTGCCCGTGGAGCCTGGTAAATACCTGAAGGATTTATGTTTTCGGTAGATCGGTAAATAAAACTGTTAAGCTTGGCTTGTAGGGTATTGAAATTACTTGTCCTGAAATAATATACATAGAGCAGTTTTTCACCCTGCCGCACCCTTGTGGCTGAAATAGTCCTGCGGCTTATGTAAAGATTTGATAAGCCTGATCTGAATGCAAGATTCTCTCTCAGGTTAACCGTATTCTGAACTACATCATGCGGGTTAAATCCGGCTAATACACTTTGTGGTGAGGACTGTCCCATCAACATAGTTTGTGCAGATTGTATCTGTTCCTCTTTTTTAATGATCTGCACAAAATAGGGCTTGTTATTGAGTAATGAAGGCACGTCAAAGAAAATAGTTTTTGAAGCCGCATTATAGGTATAGGGCACTTCTATCGGTTGCAGGTTGAAATCAATAGGGATAAAACGTGCATACAACCTTGTAATATAACCTTCCCGTGCTGTAAATAATCCGGGTTGTCCCGTCTTCAGCTGGATACGGCCTGCACGGCATTCATCCTGCAGGAAGTATCGTTGTCCGCGTATCGGATAAGAATAGGCAACATTGCTTTCAGGTATGTTATCAGGTGCTGCACCTGTCCTGAATCGGCTTTCAACAACCTGCTTAATAATTGAATTATCAGTCTTTCTTGCAGGTTGCCATCTGCCTGAAATATATTCCTCACCGTAGGCCGACACTTTGAGCCTGTAATACGTATTTCCCTGTAACATATCATGGGGAGTATAATAGGCTGAATATTTATCGTGTGCAACAGTAATTCTTGCATATACCGAATCATTGTCAGCTTCTTTTGCAAGCCTGAAATCTCCGATTTTTATCCTGAAGGTTCTGATTCTTGGGCTTTCAGTTCCTGTTGGCATTTCTTCGAGTTCAAAAGGAGTATC
>JAJUGM010000237.1 GCA_029268165.1 Bacteroidota bacterium | reverse complement strand
CATCGGGCCCTTGCCTGTCAAACTTGTTTTTCCAATTGTAAAACAAACTCCTGGCAATCATGTATTTACGACACGTTGCATCAACCCCGTTAGTTTCTTCTTCTCTAAGAATTTGAAGTTTTTCTTCCAACTGAAATTTTCGATTGCTTTTACTCATAATTTTCTAATTTACTGTACTAAATTATTATATTAATTTTTGTCCAGTGAATTAGGGGGTTAAACCAAATAGAATATAAACTTCCGTCCGTCCTTAAGGCGCATTTTAAATTGGCCAAATTGCCAGTTTGGTTGAAATACATAATATGCTATTTCAGTTCATTGAAATTCATCATCTTTCTTATCGTGAAACATAAACTGTCGCAACCAGATTCTTCTAAATCTTACATTATCTAACAGAATTTCAATATCAGCTATCGCAGTGTATCAAGGTTAATAGAATGCAAAACCTATAATTGGAGCAAAAAATAAAATGAAGATTAAAGGATGGACTTGTGGGAAAATATGGTTGAACGTGAGAATAATCATTATCGCCGTTGTTATAAAAACAACAGACAGAAGAGTTACAGTATATAACCAAGGCAATGATTGCTTTATTCTATATTTTATCGTGTTATAGTTTTCGTTTGATATTCTCACTGTTGTCTCTTTACAAATTTCAAAATCAATTGCTCTTTTCATCCGTTTTAAAGTGAAAAAGATCAATTATTTAAACTGCTATCATGTATCAATGCTACGCTGGATATAAACTGAATAATCCTTCAACACAGGCTTATAGTCGGTATTAAGGAGGCTTGAAGAAATCATAAAATCAGCTGATGAGCGGTTACATGCTGTAGGGATATTATATAACACTGTAATCCGCAATAATGCTTTTACATCTACGTCGTGAGGTTGCGGTTGCATAGGGTCCCACAGGAAAATCAGCATATCAATTCTTCCTTCTGCAATCATGGCACCGAGTTGCTGATCGCCTCCCAGCGGGCCTGATTTTAACTTGGTGATGTGAGGCATTTTTACTTTAGCTTCGGTAGTCTTTTTTCTAAAAAGCTCTTCTACCAGCCTGCCTGTCGTCCCGGTGCATATCAACTCATGATGCATTAATGTTTTCCAGTTCCACTCGACCCACTCAATCAGGTCTTTTTTCCGGTTATCATGCGCTACCAGACCGATTCGTTTTGTTTTTTTTATCATAATTATTTTTTAAGATTTTCAATACTTTGTGATTGCAGCATGATCAAATATTTCTTATAATACTCATCATAAAGCTCTTCAAGAAAAGCTGCTGCCCTGTCCTGCCTTTCTTTATAAGCCTGTTTTGATTCACCTGATTCGCGTGCATTAAAAAGAGGCGAAGCAGCAATGGCATTTTCCAGCTCATTCAAAAAATAATGTTCCAGAAATACCTTTTTCCCGATTTTCCATAAGCGGGCTGTTTTGTCATCTGAGGCAGAAGCAAATGACCATCCGTCGGGGTTAAATTCAATGTCGTTAACAACTGCCTTATGGTCAACAAAACTGTATAGTTTATTGCCTGAAACAGTTTCCCAAAGAATAACATTGTGATCAACGGCACAGCTGAGAAGGTGATTACCGTCGGGGCTGAATTCAACATCAAGAATACCCCCGGTGTGCCCTGAATAGGTTTGCAAAATATTGCCGGTTTCCAGATCCCAGAGTCGGATTGTTTTATCGGCTGAGGCTGATGCAGCATATTTTCCCGAAGGGTGGAAAGCCACGCTGAATATGTTGCTTGTATGTCCTTCCATCTTTCTGATTACATTTCCGGTGGTTACATCCCAAAGTCTTAATGACTGGTCAAGTGATCCGCTCAAAATTCTGTTGCCTGCCGGGCTAAAGCAAACAGGCAGAGCGCTTTTTTCATGCCCTTCGAGTAAAAGTATTTCTTTACCTGTTTCAGTATCCCATACCCTGATTGTTTTTCCGAAGCTACCTGCCGTAACCTTTTTAACTGTTTCATTATAATCGATTGACCAGACATGCACTGTTTTTCCGGCATAGGTTCGTATGATTTTGCCTGAAAAGTCAATCAGCCTGATATCAGGGCCGCTGGCCACAAACAATTGATGGTTGCTGCGAAACCGGAGGGCAACCGGTGGGAAAAAATTATCCCCGAGGGTTGTAACCAGTTCACCTGTTTTTACATTCCAAATACATATTGTCTTATCTTCTGATCCGGTGGCCAGTAAAGAACCATCGGTCGAAAAGGCTACTGATTTTACAGCTGCCGTGTGTTTGGTTAATACAATGCTATTATCATAGCTTTGTGAAGATAACAGTTGAACCCACAACAAAAGACAAAGCTGATTATACTTAATTTTTATCATCTGATTTATTTCTTGCGTTAAATACATATCCCAACTTCAGGTCAATGCCAATATAAGGTGTCCAATCATCAGGCGAAGTTGCCATAGCCCCTGGACCGACAGCACCTTCAAAAAAGAAATGTCTTCCTATGGCTCTATGTATTCCCCATTTTAGGACAACAGAAAGATTGGCATTTGAAGCTGCATTTTGCCCAATACCAATACCAGCCTGATAATCTGTTGATAAGGAAAAATAATTTGCAGCATTATTTATTACTTTTTTTTCTTTTATCGTTCTTTTAACATAATTATAATAAAGCCTTGGTTCAATTCTTAAAACAGGAGCAACAAGCCAGTAATCGCCATACAAAATATCTGAACCAAAAGCACTTGCCAGCATTAGTTCAAAATTCAAAGACGATTCATGTCCTAATGCCAATTCATAAGAATATGAAAGGCCAAAAAGGGTCATTTTTGCACTGTGTATGCTTTGTATTCTTTCGGACTGAGGATATAATTGAATTAAAGCTATACTAAAAACAATGCCAAATATAAACCTTTTCACTGCCTAACCAATTGAGAATAAATTGAATAATTTTCGTCATCAAAAACAACAAAAATTACTTTTTTAACTTCCTTACAATTTTCGATAAAGTTGCTGACTTCTCTGACTGCAATTTCGGCAGCCCGTTTTTTGGGAAAGCCATAAACACCTGTGCTGATACATGGAAAAGCAATTGATTTCAGTTTTGTATTTTCTGCAATCCATAGGCTATTCCTGTAACAATTTGCCAGCAGTTCATCTTCGTTGTTATTTCCCCCATTCCATACAGGGCCAACGGTATGAATAACAAATTTGGCCGGCAGATTGTATCCGCTGGTTATTTTTGCCTCACCTGTTGCACAACCGTTCAGGCCCTGGCATTCTTTTAACAGCCCGTGCCCGGCTGCACGATGAATGGCGCCATCAACACCGCCTCCGCCTAAAAGCGAATTGTTGGCAGCATTGACTATAGCATCTACTTTTAATTTGGTTATATCACCTTTTAATACTTCAATTTTTTTCATTCAATATAAGATTTGGCTGGCACAAAATATTAACGGATTTCTGCATTTAAATTATTTTTATATGCTTCCATCAGGTTGTTCATAATCCTGTCAATTTTTTCATCGGTAAGTGTCTTTTCCTTGTCCTGCAAAATAAAGCTAACAGCATAGGATTTTTTATTCTGGCCTAATTTTTCATCTTCATAGACATCAAACAAATTTACACTCTTTAACAATTGTTTTTCAGTTTTATAAGCCAGTTGTTTAACCTGTTCAAAACTAACCGACTTGTCAAGTAATAAAGCCAGATCTCTTCTGACTTCCGGAAAACGAGGTATCTCAGTATATTTCACCTGAAATCCTGCACAATGTTTCAAAATTTCTTCCCAGTAAAGGTCGGCATAATACACAACTGACCTGATGTCAAACTGTTCGGTTATTGTATCAGATAAAACAGCAATTTCAGCAATAGCAGTGTTATTGTATTTCAGGGCAACCGCGTTGTAATAAATATCATCTTTATCTTCAATCAATTCTGTAGCCAGGTTATGAATATCAAATCCCAGATGCAGCAATACATTTTCAACATATCCTTTCATTCTGAAAAAAGAAACCGGTTCTTCCTTTACTGTCCAGTTTGGTTCGCTGAGCATGCCTGTGAGGAACAAGGCAAAATGAAACTCCTCGTGGTATGCTGAAAGCGGGTCGTCTGTTTTATTTTCAGGGCAATAAAAATAGGTTTTGCCAAATTCAAAAAGCTTAAGATTGGCATTCTTCCGGTTGATATTATGGATAATAGCCTCAAGTCCGCTGAATATTAGTGTCTGGCGCATAACATTCAGCTCATTGCTCAGTGGGTTTAATATTCTCACAAGCCGGTGGTCAGGGAAAGACTTTAGTTTCTCATAATATAATGAAGTGGTTATTGAGTTGGACATTATTTCAGTAAATCCGCTGCCACAGAGCAAATCAGATACTTTGTTCACCAGTTTTTCCTTATCGGGCTTCTCAGTATATGAAATGCTGTAATTGAGCGTATCGGATAAAGGTACATTGTTATAGCCAAATATCCGCAGGATTTCTTCAATAATATCAGCTTCTCTTGTTACATCAACACGGTAGGGAGGTACTTCAACAAGCATGGTATCTTGTTCATCCTTCAGTATTTTTATTTCAAGGCTTTGCAGAATGCTTTTTACAATATTTTTTTCAATGGGAATGCCAATAAGCCTGTTGATGTTGGTATATGATACTTCAATTCTGCATGGAATTATGGGATTAGGGTAAACATCAATTATTTCCGAAGAAATGGTACCACCTGCAATGTCTTTTATGAGCAATGCTGTTCTTTTGAGTGCTGTTATTACCATATCGGGATCTATGCCACGCTCAAACCTGTATGAAGCGTCGGTGTTTATACCCAGTCTTTTTGAGGTATTTCTGACTGAAGCCGGATTAAAGTCAGCGCTTTCAAGAAATACATTTTTAGTAGTTTCGGTAATACCTGAATGCAGGCCGCCAAAAACGCCTGCAATAGCTACGGGACCAGCTGCATCGCAAATCATCAGGTCTGTTTCAGCCAGTTCATGTTCATTTCCGTCAAGTGTTATGAAACGTGTTCCGGCAGGCAGTGTCTTAACAATAATTTTACGGCTGTTAAGCCGGTCAGCATCAAAGGCATGCAATGGCTGCCCCAGTTCATGCATTACAAAATTTGTAATATCTACCACATTGTTAATCGGATTCAGGCCAATAGCACGAAGCCTGCCCTGTAGCCATGCTGGTGAAGGGGCCACCTGCACACCTGTAACACTAACACCGGCATACCGATTGCAGGCATCGGAATTTTCAATCATAACGTCAACTTTATATGAAGTATTTTCGGTTTTAAAAGCACTTACATCAGGTAACCGGGCTTTCAGGCCTTTTTCTCTTCCTATGGCTGCAGCCAGGTCACGGGCAACCCCATAGTGTGATATACAGTCAATACGGTTAGGTGTTAAGCCTATTGTATAGATAACATCAGATTCTATCCTGAAGTATTCACTGGCCAAAGTGCCATTTTCCACATTAGCAGGCAATACCATAATGCCATCGTGCTTGTCGCCCATTCCAATTTCATCTTCGGCACATATCATGCCTTCGGAAAGAATGCCCCTGATTTTGGTTTTTTTTATTTCAAAACTTTCACTGCCTTTATAAATAACTGCTCCGGGAGTTGCCACAACAACCTT
>JAJUGM010000236.1 GCA_029268165.1 Bacteroidota bacterium | reverse complement strand
CTTTTTTTGCATCCTTTTTTGTGTCAAGACAAAAAAGGATGTGGGGTATGGGGCAAAGCCCCATCACCCATTCATTCCTACTTACTAAAATTTCTTTAACAAAAATTTTTATTCGCCAGAATGAATTTGTAAATTCATCGTGCTTTGGATAAAACAACCAACTTCTTTATACTTCTTCCTGTTATCATTCAAAGACTTTGCAAATCAAAAATAAGGACAATGCTTTATAGAGGGAGATAATTAAACTTCTCCCTTTTTTCTTTTAATTTTACATCAGTTCTCTTTAATAAAAACTTATTTTCAATATCATGGCTATTCAATTATTACGCAATAAATTTTTGAATCTGTTACTGCTCTTCACCTTATTAGCCTTTGACTCTTTTTCGGTTAATTATTATTTTTCCAGTTCCACTGGCAATGACAGTTATACTGCAACACAGGCTCAGAACCCTTCCACACCATGGAAAACCATTGACAAGCTCAATACTTCAATGAACCTTATTAATCCCGGCGACTCCATCCTTTTCAAACGGGGTGACGTCTTTACAGGCAAAATCGTCCTCACCCGCTCAGGCTCATCAGCAGCCAACATAGCCTTTGGCGCTTACGGCACAGGAAAGCTCCCTGTCATTAAAGGCACACTGCCCGTTACCGGTTGGACTCAATACAGCGGCAACATCTGGGTTGCCAGTTGCCCTCAGTTAGACACCATTGTTACCAACTTCTTCATTAACGGCATCCCGCAACAAATTGGCCGTTACCCTAACGCCGATGCACCCAACGGCGGTTACCTCAATATTGATGCTCACACAGGCCGCACAGCAATCTCCTGCTCCGCCCTGCCCTCAGCTCCCGACTTCACAGGTGCTGAAGCTGTTGTGCGTACCAGACGATGGATAATTGACCGGCTTATTATTTCAATGCATCAAGGAAATACAATTAGTCTCAAAAATTCATCCACATATGAATTCTATGACAATTATGGCTTCTTCATCCAAAATCACTTAAATACGCTTGACAAAAACGGTGAATGGTATTACGATATAATTAATAAAAAATTATATCTATTCCACTCTTCAAACCCTAATTCTTTTTCAACTGAAGCAACTGCCTTTACTACTATTTTTGAAGCTACTTTCAAACAATATTTTTCAATTGAAAATATTGAATTTAAAGGGGCCTCGCTTACTAATATTTTAATAAGTAATTCAAATAATATACTTTTTAAAAACAATATAGTCACTGATGCAGGTGATGAAGCTATTAAACTTATTACATGCGTCAATTCTAACATCACTAATAATAGTATTTTCAGGACAAATAACAACGCCCTGTTTATCCAAAATTGCAAAAATTCTATAGTTTCTAACAACCATATACATCGAACAGGAATTTGGGTAGGAATGCATATTAATACTGCTACAAGATATACGGCATTGCTCGTTAAGGGAACTAACATAAAATGTGAATCCAATACCATTGATAGCATTGGTTATATAGGAATTCATTTCGCCGGCGATACAATTCTCATAAAAAATAATATTATCTCACACTTTTGTATGACTCTGGATGACGGAGGCGCCATTTACACTGCAAGTAGTGAGAAGATCATGTATACTAACCGTAAAATAGAAAAAAACATAATACTAAATGGCATTGGCGCACCTGAAGGAACTGAATCTACCCTTAAAAATGCACAAGGAATATATTTGGATGACCGATCACACAATATTCAAATTATTAACAACACAGTGGCTCATTGCCCTGGTTATGGCTTATATATCCATAACTCAAACAATTTCTCAATTGTCGGTAATACGTCATTTAATAACTCCTCGCAGATTGCTTTTGTGCATGATAACATTGCCCCAACTTATCCAATAAGAAACGGGGTTATTCAAAACAATATCTTCTTCTCAAAAATAAATACCCAATTGGTGGCATTATTTAAATCAATCAAAGATGATATAGATCAATTTGGTACATTCGACTATAATTACTATTGCAGACCTTCAAAAGATTTTTCAATAATTAATACCATTTATTCAAATGAATCAACAACAATTACATCATTGATCGACTTAATCCAGTGGCAAAAAACATATAAATATGATCTGAATTCAAATATTAGCCCATTTAAAATACCCATTTTTAAAATTACAGAATTAATTGGTGCCAACAAATGTAACAATGGTTACTTCAAAACAAATATATCTGGTTGGACATCCTGGGCAAATTACAATAATGGCAACATATCTTGGGATAATAGTGGTACGCTTGATACAGGATGTATGAAAATAAGTTTTAACCCACTTTTAGATAATGCTAATGCCTATCTCTTAGTTTATAGCAATATCGGAGAAGTTAAAAAAAATGAAAATTATATCTTAAGATTTTCTATGGTCACTACGACTCCTGATAAAAAAATAAAAGTAATTTTACGTAACGGAAATTCCCCTTATAATAATATAGCTGACGAGCAATTTGTAATTATCTCTCAAAACAGAAATAATTATGAACTCCTTTTTACGCCAACATCAAGCGAAACAATTGCTAGAATTGACTTTGAAATACAGGAAGGAGCAGAACCATGCTGGCTTGACAATGTACAATTTTATAAGGCTGAGGTTATTAAAATTATTTCTGAAGACTCAATTAAGTTCTTTTATAATCCTTCAGGTAAAACACTGTCCATAAACGATAATAATTACTATATTGATGTCCGCGGTAATAAATATTATAACTTTTCAATTCAACCATTTAGCTCCTTAATTCTCTTTAAGGTAAATGAAGAATTCTATAGAAAAAAAACAATATCAAATCAAAATTACTTTTTAATTGTTTATCCCAATCCTGCAAAAGATTTTATTACTTTACTGACCAATAATTATGAAAAAAAAATGCTTAATATTTTTAATTTAAATGGAGAAATTATTTTAAATAAAACTTTTTTTTCGGATTATATGGTTGTCGATGTCCAAAAATTTATGAAAGGAACTTATATAATTAAATTAAAAAGCCAGACTGTCGATTTATGTTCAAAATTTATTGTAAGATAAAAAATTTATTTTTTCTCTATAAAATACTAAGCACTATTCACTTACCTTGATTTAATATTTATGTTTAAAATCTATTAAATTATCATATTTATTTTTCTATTAATCGAATAATTCATTGAATTAATCAAATATCTGCTTCTAAGTAATGATTTTTTAGACTATTATTTTACATTTGTATCAGCATAATTAATCCAATCCCTCTAAAATGAGTCAAAGCATAAGATTATTTGTATATTATAGATACTTTTTTAAAATCCTTTTTTTTAGTCTTACAACATTATGTATTCTTTCTTCATGTGTTACCCAGAGAGAAGTAGAGTATCTTCAGGATAAAAATAAAGGAAATCAATCATTTAGTGATCCACAAACTGAAGAATACAGGATTAAACCTGCTGATGAATTGTATATACAAATAAGTAGCTTAGATGAGGCATCAGCCAATATTTTTACAGGTTCCAATCTGCAACAGACATATTATATGGGTAGTGTACAACCCTATGGAGCCTCATTAATATCATATACCGTTGATAAAGAGGGATATATTCACCTGCCAGTTATAGGTAGCCTGCTGGTTAAAGACAAAACGCTTACACAGGTAGGCGAAATGATTAGAACTGCTCTTGTTAATGTATTAAATCAACCATTAGTTAATATTAAATTGGTTAACAGGTATGTTGCTGTATTAGGTGAAGTTAAGAATCCCGGCCATTATGTATTTCCTAAAAATAAACTTACCATATTTGAAGCGATTGGTATGGCAGGTGATATTACTGATTACGGTAACCGCAAAGAAGTGATTGTTGTACGAAACGAAAATGGTAAAAATACAAGTCATTCATTGAATCTTACCAAATCTGAAATACTTACATCTGAGTTTTATTATTTGCATCCCAATGATATGGTTTATGTAAAACCAATGAATAAAAAATATTGGGGCTTACGTCAATTCCCATTTACTGTAGTATTGTCAATTCTTACAACTACAGTATTATACTATAATGCATTCAAATAAACAACATTTTATTTTATTGTCCATGCCAACTAACCAGAATATTAACATTCATGATGAATCTGATATTAAAAAGATCGTGGATCTTATTACAAGGCATTATAAATTATTTATAATCAGTATCATTATTTTACTCGTATTGGCTTTTTTTATCAATCGTTTTGCCACACCAACTTACAAAATTGCTGCTTCATTACTTATTAAAGAAGAAACACAAACACAACGCCGTGATGTAACTGATTTTATTAATAGCAGCCTTTTTGGTCTGAGCCAGAATTTTCAGAATGAGTTATGGATACTAAAATCATCGCCGGTAATTGAACAAACGGTTAAAAATCTGGATTTAACATTAAATTATTTTCAAAAGAATGGCTTAAAATATGTAGATGCATATAAAAATATTCCATTTAAAGTATTTTTACTTCCAAACCATTTACAACCTGTTAGTGTTCAATTTGATATTGCAATTAAGGATAAGGAAAATTTTATTATTAAAAGCAATTCAAAAAATGTAAGCCTAAAGAACCTTGAAAGCAATAATATCGTTATCCATAAGAAAAAGTGGAATTTTGAACAACACGGTAAGTTTGGTCAACTAATAGAAACCTCCGAGTTGGCATTTATTATTCAGCCTGATATTAATAATAAACTGTTTTATAAAGATGAATTTGTCTACAGTTTTGAAATAATCGACCCCAAAACGGTCATTGAAAGAATAAAGAATCAGCTTAGATTTAATGTTGTACAAAAAGATGCTACCGTTGTTGAAATCAGTTTGAATACTCCATCTCCAGAGAAAGGTAAAGACATTATTAATGAGCTGATGAATGTTTATTCACAGCAAAATTTAGACAGGAAGAATCATTTGGCTAACATTACTATTGATTATATCGACAGGCAGCTAAGTGAAATATCCGATTCACTGAGCAGAACAGAGAATAATCTGCAAACATTCCGCTCAAGTCATCAGTTACTTGATATTACAGAACAGGCATCGGGTATTTCTTCACAATATATGGACCTGCAGAACAAAATGGCCGAGTTGGTTACCCGGAAACGTTATTATGACTATGTATCAGATTATCTGGCAAAAAACAACGACTTTTCGAATATGATTGTACCGGCATCTATGGGCATACAGGACCCATTGCTCAATAGCCTGATGTCTGAACTTATAACTGCTTATGCACAACGGACAAGTTTAATACAAAACCAGCAGGAAAAAAATCCTTTGGTGCAACGATTAACCATACAGATTGAGAACCTTCTAAAAACTATAAAAGACAATATTAATGCAGTTCAGAAAACAACCGATATTTCCATTGATGAAATACAAAAACGTATTAATAAGGTCGAGGCACAGATCAGTAATTTACCACATACACAAAGACAACTAGGAGGTATTGAGCGAAAATACAGGCTGAATGACGCCATATACAATTATCTACTGGAAAAAAGGGCTGAAGCCAAGATAACCCAGGCATCAAACCTGCCAGACAATATAATTATTGAACCAGCAAATATGGTGGGCACAGGACCGGTTTT
>JAJUGM010000235.1 GCA_029268165.1 Bacteroidota bacterium | reverse complement strand
GAATCATTCCATGCCTTTTCAGCCCATGGAAACCTTTTAGGGTAATTGCAACGATTATAATAAAACATTTTACAGGCAGCTGTAAAAATATTATTGTAAACATCGTCAGCTATTGCAAAAATATAGGAACTGACTTCATTTACAGGGTCAAAGATATAATAGTTGCCCGGTATTTTTAATTCACTGAAATCAAACCACCAACCCCGGTCTCCTGATGATTCCTGAACTTCGCCCTTATTCCAGATAACAGGCTGGCCTGAATATACAACTGCATGATTCTCTACCCTTCTTATTTCCAGCGTGTTACCAGGTGTATAAGTGTCGGCAGCATTAAAACCCGCTACCGGATCAGCAAGCACTGCAACCTTTTCGTCCTGAGGGCGGTAACCAAACTGATCAACCATAATATAAGGACGCTGTGCTGCAAGGGGGCCGATGAACCCAACTAACTGGATAAATATCAGATATTTTTTAAGTTTCATAGTAAATTAAGATTGAAAATTAAAAATAATTCAGAGATTTAGGATTAATAATATACCAACCATGCTTCAGGTTCAACTTCCTTTCTGATACGCGCTAATTCGCGTATTGCCTCATCTTTATTGGTGTATGAATTATAGCTTACTGCATGCAGGTTGCCAATAGTGCCAAATTTCTCTGCTTTGTAACCTTTATTAATTAGTTCCCTAACCATTGCATCTGCATTATTTTCATCCCTGAAACAACCTGCGACTATGTAATATTTTTTTACAGCAGTAATTGATTCTTTATTTGTCGCGGTAGCTGGTATTTTTTCAGAAACTTCCGGCTCTTTCATAATCAATTCATCTTTGGCTTCTTCTGACAGATTATTATTTTCTTTTAATGGCATTGGTGAAGAAGTATCAGTTGAAATCATTTGGCCAATTGTATCGGCTGAATTACCGGCTGATTTCCAGGATCTGATATAATTCCGGATATCCTTGTTAAATATGAACCATCCATTAATTAAAGCAACAACCAGCAGTATCAGAATAACCCATATCAACTGCTGATTATTTTTTTTCTTAACAGCAGGTTGATATTGAGCATGTGCAATTGTGGTTTTCTGATCCGGTTTTTCAATAATTTTTTTTGAAGGCTGAGATACCGGTTTCTCTGCATGTTTTTTTGCTGAGTTATCTTGTGGTTGTTTTTTCCCAGACACTCGTTGTTCTATTGCTTCAGCCTGAATGTTTTCCAGTTTTATTTTTTCAGCTGTAATATTATCAGTTGATTTTTCAGCAGTAAAGGTTTTTCCTTCTGTTAATTCAATCGAATGATCAATTTCAACAGGCTTTTCTTCTGATTTCTCAGGTTGTTTTTTTGCTGCACTTTTGGGAGGTTCAGTACTTGCCTGAGCAAATTCAATTTTTCCGTGATCCGTTTTTCGCAGAATGCCAATACCCGGAATTTTAAACTCTTTACCTGAATTCAATGTTTTTATTATATTTTCGGCATAGTCAGCTACCTTCTGCCGGGCAATGTCTTTTTCTATCTGTTCAGCTTTAGCAATATAATCAATCAATAATCCGTCGTTATACTTCAGGAACTCGTTAAATACTATGATTAAGGGTTCCTTTTGCCTGATAATAAAAGCTCCGAAATCAGGTATTATAACGCGCAGGTTGTGGTTTAATAAGTTCAAGATATGTTTTTCCATATAGAAGGAAAGTTTAATGGGTAAAAAACGGCAATTTATTGAATAAATGGCAACACCTTTGAAAACTTATGATTTTTTTATCAACAGAAACAAATATTATAAGGAAATTTCATGATAATTTTTTTACTTTTATTGTCAATATTAAAATAGTATAAGATGAATAATAAGCACATACTAGGGATGGATATAGGAGGGTCGGGTATTAAAGCAGCACCGGTAAATATTAAGACAGGTAAACTTCTTGATGAGAAACACCGGATTGAAACACCATCTGAATCTACTCCCGAAGCAATATGCGGTGTAATATTGCAGCATATTGAGCATTTTAGATGGAAAGGTGCAATTGGTATTGGTTTTCCGGCTGTAGTTCAGAATGGCGTAATACATACAGCAGCAAACATTGATAAGAGCTGGATTGGGGTTAATGCCCGGAAATTGTTTTCAAAAGAAACCGGATTACCTGTATGGGTTTTAAATGATGCAGATGCTGCAGGCCTTGCTGAGATAAAGTTTGGCGCCGGTGCTGGTTTTAAAGGCTCAATATTACTGGTTACCGTTGGCACGGGAATTGGTACGGCACTTTTTGTAAAAGGTAAACTATATCCTAATACTGAGCTAGGGCATATTTTTATGAAAGGCAAAACCAAAGATGCAGAGTATTATGCTTCGGATAATGCCCGTAAACGTGAAAATCTTGACTGGGAAGCATGGGGCGAAAAATTTAATGAATATCTGACCATGATGGAAAACCTTTTCTGGCCTGAGTTAATAATAATTGGCGGTGGCGTAAGTAAGAAAATTGAAAAATTTCAGCATAGACTGAAACTGAGGGCAAAAGTTGAACCTGCCAGGTTACTCAATGACGCAGGAATTGTAGGCGCTGCGGTGGCTGCAAAAATTTATTTGAAGAAGTAGAGCAAAGATTAAAGAGCAAAGAACAAAGAACAAAGTTGCCCTAAGCATTATTATTAAATTTAACCAATCTCAATACTCCTTAATCATCGTTCTTACCAACCGATTTGTCTTATGTTTTTGCTTCATACGGAATCCGGTTGAGAATTGAGCGTCCAAGCGTTATTTCATCAGTATATTCAAGTTCGTCTCCTATTGAAACACCCCGTGCCAATGTGGTGATCATCAGATTATACGGGTTAAACCTGCGATAAAGATAATAATTGGTGGTATCGCCTTCCATAGTGGCACTTAACGCAAGTATCAGTTCTTTTATTCCTCCTTTTTTTACCCGCTCTTCAAGCATGGGTATCGACAAATCGCCGGGGCCTATACCATCCATAGGTGAAATTATTCCGCCCAGCACATGATAAACACCTCTAAACTGCTGTGTGTTTTCTATTACTAAAATATCCTTAATACTCTCAACAACACAAATGACTGACTGGTCGCGCGATGAATCGGTGCATATATGACAAAATTCGTTGTCGGAAATATTCAAACATATTTTACATTGCTTAACTTCATTACGTAAACGAATGATGGAATTACCCAGAGCTTCGGCCAATTTCTTGTCCTCCTTAAGTAAATGCAACACAAGGCGCAGCGCTGTTTTCCGACCTATTCCCGGAAGGCGTGAAAACTCTTCAACAGCTGATTCAAGCAATTGCGAGTGATATTGCAGGTTCATTATTTCTTTTTATTATTTTTTGCAAAATTAACCATTTCTTTAAACCCTGACTCGGGAAATAGGTTACAGGCAAAATTGTTATTGCTCTGCTGAAAAATACAAATAGCTACAAACAGACGGGCAGTTTGGGTTTATCGGTTTTGTTTTTATATTTTTGTTTAAGAAATGAAAGTAAAGTAAGAGCTTTTACTGATGTCCTTTGGTGAAGATAATATATGGGTGTCTTATCTAAAGCTGGGTAATTCCAGAGCATTTGAACAACTTTTCCTTAAATATCAGAAAAAGTTGTATCACTTTGGCTATAAGATACTGAAAAATAAAGAAGAAGCTGAAAACCTTGTCCAGGAAGTTTTTATAGACATCTGGGAAAACAGGGAACAGATTAATGAAGATAAATCATTCAGCGGATATATTTTTAAAATTGCAAAAAACAAAATATATAATATTCTCAGGAAGAAAATCAACGAACAGATGTATTTTGATTATATTACAAAGCATGGGAACAAAGCTGAGGAACTTAAAACCGAAGGATATTTTTCACATAAATATGAAGAAACGTATGAAAAACTGATTAACAGTCTACCTGAGCGACGTAAGGAAATTTTCCTGATGAGTCGCAATGATGGACTAACATACAAAGAAATAGCGCTGAAACTTAATATTTCAGAAAATACAGTTGACACCCAGATTAGGAATGCGCTTGACTACTTGCGCGAGAAATATAAAGAGTTGAAAAGAGAAGGATAATTATTTTCATTGTAATAATAATGTCTTAAAAATTCAAGTTGTTTCATTTATATAACCAAGCATAAAAGATTTACCTGCTGTTAAGACAGTCGTTTTAAAACTATCATTAAAATTTGTTCTTTCAAAAATAAAGCTTGTAGGCTTCTCATATTCAATTAAATCTCTGAAAAATAGTTCTATCTAATTTTCTTTTATTATTCAACACGTTTAATACCTGATAGATGATAGATAATTTCAATACCCGAAACAAAAGCAATTATTTTTTCATTACTATTCATTTTAGGAGATAGTTCATGTGCCTCCTGGTTTCTATTCTCTTTTAAGAAAAGAGAAAAATTAAAATGATGCTTGGTTATCCAGTTTAATTCTTTTGCCTTTTCCAGTAGCCTGATTAGGGGAGGACACGATTTTTTATCTTTTGCTTGACCTTCAGATATGTATTTTTCCTTAAGAATATTCTCAATAACTAACGTTAATTTTTCAATGGCAATTTCTTCTTTATTATCAGCAATTAATTCAATTACAACTTTTAATTTTTTTGCAACTTGTTCATTTATACCTGAATATTCTTTCTGTAAATATTCAAGTTTGGTTTGAATTTATTTTATTAAAGATGAATTGTCCTTTATGCTTTTTAAATACGTAGAAAGCAATTTGAGATAATCTATTTCTTTCTTTTTTAGTATTTTTTCTATTTCTTTCCTTTTTTCTGATTCAGAAATAGCCCAACCAAATGTTAAAATTATACCACAATGCCTAATATGATTATTAATGCGTCCTTTTTCATAAAATTATGCAGTAAAAAAAGATTGATGAATAAACTGCTTGGGGATCAGGTTTAGCACGTTTTCGTTAAAAAGGCTCTGGTTGCGATACGACAACTTTTGGTTATAGGCCAATGCCCCGATAATGATTGCAGGATGAATATTACATTTGGAGCTGCATTCTTTAACCCTATCTACCGTAAGATACTTAATGAATGGATCGAGAAACTTTAAAATCTCTGGATGTTTCAGGTGTTTTGCTGCTAGTTTGTTGGCTTCTTCTTCTTGTTTGTCGCTTGTTTTTTCGCGCAGGTTATCCAGTACAAAAGGAGTTTTATCGTTCAGATGTTTTAGTATGTGGGTAATTTCGTGGGCAATGGTAAACCAGAAATTATCAATGCGTTTGTAGCGAGCTGTATAAACAATTACAGGTGTGCCATTCAAAAAAAATGCAGCCCCGTCGAGGTAGGTTTTTTCTAAATGGGGCAATAGAAAGAACTTTACCCCACAGGCATTTAATTTATTAATAAATAATTCAATACCGTTTGTGCATGTAGTGTAAGCCGAAATATTTTTATACAATGCTTCAAGAGCTTGTTTGTTGTATGCTGGCACTCTAAAATGTGTGCTATATTTTTTGGCCATATGAAACCAAGTTGCAGCGTACGATGCGTTAAACTGATTGTATGCTTCCGATTTTTTGCAAAACAGCAACATCGATTCTTCAAGAAATTTAAAATTTAGTTCGGTTATTCCCCAAAATTTTTTCACTTCACCGGTAAGTTCTTTTAGGTCGCGCGTGAGTGG
>JAJUGM010000234.1 GCA_029268165.1 Bacteroidota bacterium | reverse complement strand
TTAAAACAGAAATAATGGTATCTTCAGGTTATAAGATACTTGTAGTTGATGACGAACCAGACATAGTAGAATTTTTGAGTTATAATCTCAAAAGAGAAGGTTTCAATGTTTATAAATCTTTTAACGGTAAAGATGCGATTCAGTTGGCAGGAAAGGTATTGCCTCATTTAATTATCCTGGATATTATGATGCCTGGCATGGATGGCATAGAAATTTGTGAAAAGTTAAGAGAGAATCCGTTACACGAAAAGACTCTGATTGTTTTTCTGACTGCCCGGGCAGAAGATTATTCACAAATAGCGAGTTTTAATGCCGGAGCTGATGATTATATTACAAAACCCATTAAACCCAAGGTGCTCATAAGCAGATTAAAAGCATTGCTGAAACGTTACGGACAGTTAAACAATCAACATAGTCAAGTCAATACTGCGATGATTTTTAATGATCTTGAAATTGATCAGGAAAAGCATATAGTTTTAAAGAATAAGAGGCCTATTATAATGCCACGAAAGGAATTTAAATTATTATTGTTGCTTTCATCAAAACCGTCGCGGGTTTTTACACGTGAAGAAATTTTTGACCAGTTATGGGGTACAGAAGTCTTTGTTGGTGACCGCACCATAGATGTCTATATCAGAAAATTACGTGAAAAAATAGGCGATCATCATATTGTTACTATAAAAGGCGTTGGTTATAAGTTTGAGCCTTAATTTACAAAATGGTCAATACGCTGATCACTGAGCCGTTTGTCTTTTTATTACCGATTCCTCCCTTTGTCTGTAAACCAGTGCATCATAATAGGGTTTCCCTCTTTTTTCTCCATACTCAGTATAGGATTTAGAAGCCCATTCCTTGGCCTTTTCCAGATCACCCAAAACTTCATAAGCAACAGCAATGTTGAAAGCAGCCTTGCGGGCAACTTTTCTTTTTGCATTCAACGCACGGGTCCATGATTCGATAGCACCTTTCCAGTCAGCTACTTCCGATTTGCGAACTCCTGCCCTCAGATCAATATTTTTCTTAGGCCTGCTGTAAAATTCTCTAACAACTGTATAATAACTGGGTGATATTCTTTCGCCATATACCCTACCGGCATAATAACTGGTCTGATTAATAGCTTCCACCTTATTTAATACATGGTTAACAGCATCCTGCACTGTATATCCGCCTGCATTAAAATTAATTCGGTGAGAAACCTGATATTCATCAATTATCTGTTTATTTATGCCATCATATAACCTCACGCCAAAGTTTATCACGGCTACACCATTCACATTAAAACCGGCAGTTTGTCCTTCGGTTACCTGCTTAACCACATTAACCGGATTAGTAACTATGAAATCCGAGTCAAATATTTCAATTGATAATATGGCATTTGCATTGTATTTATCGCATAGCTGAGTAACCTGATCCCATTTCATTGGTGCCGGAAAAGAGGTTTTTGTCCCCCCACCCTTTTGCCTTTCAGTAATCCGCTCAAAACGAAACAGGTTATATTCGGCGCAAACATCTGTAATACCTTCTATAACACGCCTCACAGCCTGCTCATCCTGTTTAAACATTTCACCGGTAAGTACTTCTTCGAGTTTGTTTTTTGCTGTTTCATCAGGCAATGTCCTGTCAATAAGCACTATACTTGTGATATACGACGGTAAGGTCAAAACTGCAGGTCTTAAAAGGGTAAGTCTTACCCATGCCATACTGCTCAGGACAATAATGCAAAAAGCTGACGCCAGAAGCAATCCTATTTTTTTTAAAGATTTGCCAGGAAAACGCTTAATTTCTGAATCACCTTTATGGATTCTTTGTTTTTTGTTCATGTTAAAATTAGGTTAATTTATTACCTAATTTACGTTTTATTTTGAAACAAATCAAATGCAGGTCATGTTCTTTTCTATCAGATAACCCAATTTGTATAAATCGAAAAGAAAAAGAGAAGGTTTTTTTCCTAAAATATTCTTCCGGAGAAATTTCCTCATCCATTTAAAAACAAAATAATACAAGCGCAATATTTTTATTTTTTTAAGGATAAAATAAAACCTGAGTAATTTAATGGCTCTGGTCATTTCCTCAAGGTACTTTGTTTTTGTTTGCATTAGCAAGCATAGGTTCTCAATACCTTCTTCGGTTTTAGTCAGATACTGTATTGCCGGTTCAAGCCCTTCATGAATCAACGGATTATCAATATGCACAACAGGTATCCCATGTCTCTTAAGTTCAATGCCAAAAAAGGTATCTTCATGTCCATATTTTGTTATAGATTCATCAAATTTTATTGTATCAAAGTATTTCTTAGGAATGATGAAGTTATTAGTCATAAAAGAATACCATGGTTTCAGATTCCTTACCCGTGAAGGTTTTTGCTCTCTCTTCATCCCATATTTCCATCTCAGCCAAAGAGAAGTATCAGCAGGCTTGGTTTTATAATAGGCATTTCCTCCACATATAACATATTGTTTATCAATATATTGAATATATTTTTTCAAATAGTTCGATTGATGAATTTCTGTATCACAATCAATAAAAAGCAGATAGGGATATTTTGCGGTCAAAGCCAGCTTATTTCTTATTCCTGCACGGCCTATATTTTGGGAAAGTTCAACATATTTCACCTGAGAAAAGTCAATTATTACACGGTTTTGATCTTTGTATTGTAATTCTGACCCATCATCATATACAATAATCTCTGCATCAAAACCTGCATTGGTAAGCTGGCGAACTAATTCTTCAACCAGTCTGGTTACATTATAATTATAAACCGGAATTAAAATTGATAACATGATATTATTAATGAGTAAAAACTGGAAGGCAATATTCTTAGCCTCCGCCATCACAAAACAGTTGGACAATAAACCTGTTAGTTACCAGAAGAATATAACGATAATATCTCAGGATTTTTGGTCAGTGTCTTTTAAAAAAACTGAAAATATAAAAAGAATAACTGCACTGGCAGCAAAAATAACGATCAGCGAATAAATAATATTTAAAACCACATTTTCAAGGTTTTTAATAATATCCCATATTCCCAGAATTGAAACAACTGTAAAAATTAAAACAAGGGAAATCAACACATAAGATACGATTCTTTTTGCCAGATTCATAATTAATTGTTTTTAGTTATATTTATAATGTTTTTAATACCAGAAATAAGATCATATACAGAAAAAAAATCCTGTATTGTATTCATATAGTGAAGTGACCAGAATGCCTTATTATATTTATATCCGGTGATAACAGATGCCAGAGCAGGTTTATCTCCTGCTGATAACAAACCAAGTCTTTCAAGTGCCCTGCATGTCCAGTAATTTAATTCTCTGTCGCCCTGAACATGAATATTACCTATATAGGTCCTTCTCATAAATATTTCTGAAGTATTATTATTAAAATCAATATCAGAATTTTCAAACAATTTATGAAATCCTTTTGTAATAATCAAATCTTCAGGTGCACCTTCGAGTATTTTCCCGTTATATATCAGCCATAACTTATCTGATTCATTAAACGCAATATTCAGATCGTGTGTTGAATAAATAATGGTTTTCTGATGAATATGAGCCAGTTCGTTAAGCAGTCTTAGAATATGGTAACGATTAGGCAAATCGAGAAATGCTGTAGGTTCGTCGAGTATAATGACGGCTGTGTTTTGTGCCAGAGCCCTCGCAATCATAGCTTTTTGGCGCTCGCCATCGCTCAGCTGACTGATATTTTTTTCTCTAAGTTCATTAATACCAGTCATATTTATGGCATTGTCTATTATTGTCTTATCATCATCAGATAATGTGCCTATCCAGTTTGTATATGGAAATCTTCCTAAAGCTACTAGCTCATTAACACGGATATGATCTGCAATTATTTGCTCGGTTGACACATATCCAATTAGTTTAGCACGTTCTATACCGGATATTTCATGTACTGTTTGATCATTAATGAGTACCTTCCCGCCCAAAGGATGATGCAAACCTGCAATAGTCCGTAACAATGTGCTTTTTCCTGAACCGTTACGGCCAACAAGGCCAATTATTTCACCGGCTTTTACCGACAGGTTGATATTGTTCAGCAAAGCAAGTAACCCGCTGGATGGTCTGACATAGCCAATATCTATATATTCAAGATGAATTAATGATTTTGTTGCAGTCTGGTTATGTTCGGTATTTATCATGAATCAAATTTTAGTCAGGAATAAAATCTGCCATTTCTTTTTAATATTAACCAAACAACTACAGGAATACCGATAAGCGCCGTAATTGAATTTACGGGTAAGATATAATCTGAACCAGGTAATTGCGACAGCAAATCACTTAACAGCATAATGGCAGCGCCGGTAAACATTACTGATGGTAATAATAAACGATGATCAGCTGTCCTCAGAAATAAACGTGTAATATGAGGCACCGCTATGCCTATAAATCCAATAGGCCCGCAAAATGCTGTTATACTCCCCGCAAGAATGCTGGTGGAAGCAAAAATAAGAACACGTGAAAGCTTTAAATTAAGACCCATACTGAGGGCATAAGTCTCTCCCAAAAGCATAGCATTTAGCATTTTAACTGAAATAACGGATAATAGTAAACCTACCAAGACAGAAATGGCAAGCACGTCGAGTTGACTACGGGTAACATGTCCCAGGCTACCCATTGACCATATCACAAACGCCTTAAGCATTGTTTGGTGACTGAAATACTGCAATATGCTGATTACAGCTGAAATTGCACTGCCAAACAGTACGCCAAGAATCAGGATTGTCATAACATTCCTTATACGCAGCGATGCATAAAGTATCAATATGAGCACAAATGCAGAACCCGTCCAGGCCGCAACAATTTGAATCCAGTTACTGATAGGGCCTATATTTACATGCCCGAAAAAAGGAGATAATCCGAGCATTACAATGGCAACCCCTAAGCTTGCTCCTGCACTAATGCCTAATACATAAGGGCCTGCCAGTGGATTTCTGAATATTGTCTGCATTTGAAGTCCACTTACCGATAATGCCATGCCTGCTAAAACTGCGGTCATTGCCTTTGGTACCCTGAAATCTGTAATTATCTTATGCCATATCGGATTGTCAGCACTTTTTCCGGAAATCAACTGAATTACACTGTTGAAGGGTATGTATACACTTCCTGTCAGAATATCTGAAATAAAAAGAAAAATTACCAATAAAATTATTACAGGCAGATATAATTTTCTGATATTACCTGCGACAATCATGGGCATCAGGACTTTTTATTGATATCACTATGTATATTACCGGTTTGTTTTATTACATTAATAACCGTCTTATTTATCCCAAATATTCATTGGGAGCTCTCAGAAAGAGCGAACCAATGGATTTCCTGATTTAGAAAAATCACTTTTCTGGTGCAGCGCCAGCAAACCGGAAAAGTTGATTTTTCTTAATCGCATTGCATTAGAAATTTTTCTTATGCAATAATTGGGTTTATTCCAGTTTTCTGTAATACTTTTTCCTGTGTGAAGGTAATAAACGGGGATGTAAAATTGAAATGATATCTGCCAAAATAATATCAGGTTCTACAACACCTTTTTCAAAATAAGCATTTCCGCCTGCCTTATTTAGCTGGTTATTATTGTTATATACTGCATTATTCCTAAAAGCTTTTAACTCCACAAATCGTTCATCTGTTTTTAAGATGTCAT
>JAJUGM010000233.1 GCA_029268165.1 Bacteroidota bacterium | reverse complement strand
TATGATTAAGAATAGGCGACCTGTTCAAAAGGGACATCCACAATGTCGGCATATTCTTCGCCGGCTTCCTCCATGTCTTCATCATCTTCGGGGTAGTGCCAGCGAATAAGCACATCATGGCCTTTTTCATGCATTTCCTCAAGTTTCATTAGAATGTCAAGCAGAAGCTTTGAAGATGCCGTATTAAAGTAAGTCAGTTTAAAGTTGAAAACTGTTTTTTTATTGGGATTTTCGGCATATTCATTAAGCCAATTAATAACCGGCTCATAAAATGAAGAAACATCTTCGGGTAATGAACGGCCCGAAATTTCCATAATTTCATTTTCTGCATCCAGGATTATTTTTGGCGTATCTTCAGTGCCTTGAATTTTGATTGTTTCCATATACTGTCAATATTTATTAGATTTCTGATCTCGAAATGGTTGAAGTTAATAAAAAGAATGAAGTATCATCGGAAATGGGAAGAAAATGATATTCCAGTTCTTTGCCGGTTTTTCGTTTTATGTCGATAAAGCCAAGGCCGGCTCCTCCCTTTTCTGAAAGTCTTCCTTCTTTCATCTGTTTTTTATACAATTCCTTCAACTCATCTTTATCCATTTTATTAATATTTTCAAGCAATTCAGTAAGATATTCAATCTTATCATTTTCAACTGCATTCCCAGTGGTAACACTGTATTCATTTTCACCCTTGCTGACGAGGAAAATGCCTCTTCCTGAGAAGAGATAATCGCTTGTAGTAAAGTCATCCGCGTGCTTGCTTATATTCTGCAAGCATTCAACCATTACATGAAATACCTTACGTTGAACTGAGTTTGGTTCATCATCCTTGGTCATATTTGACTCTGTAAGGGAAGTGAAAGCCTTTGTAATTTGATGTGTAATCTCACCTTCATATACTAAGGTAATTTCATGGGCCTTCATTGATTTGTAAAATTCATAAACAAATTCAAGAAAGCCTTTCACATCCTTTTTGTTATTCATGGTCATATTATTTTTTTATAGTTTGCATTAAATTTAAAATTCAATTCCAATTAGTAAAACATCATCGATTTGTTTATTATCTCCTTTCCATTTTTCGAAATCTTCTTCAAAAAGGTTACTATATTTTTCAATAGGAAGATTGAAATTTTCAACAATCAGGTCACGGATGCGTCTGGGAGAGTATTTTTTTCCTTCGGGTCCCCCCAGTTGATCAGGCAATCCATCAGAAAAGAAAAATATCTTATCGCCGCGTTTATAATTAATTATATAGTTGGTGAAGTTTTCCTCATCTTTTTTCCGGTGGGGTATCCCGCCAATAGCTTTCCGGTCGCCTTTAAATTCGGTTAATTCTTTTCCGCGAAGTAAATAAAGCGGCCGGTGAGCTCCGGCAAACTGGACTTCTTTTTCATTGTGGTTGATTTTACAGAATGCAATGTCCATACCATCGCGGGCTTCTGCATCTTCCATTTCCTGTTTCAATGTTTTCCGAACTCCGAAATGCAACATATCGCAAACTTCTGCAGCAGTGAGTTTTCTTTCGTGGTCAACAATACTGTTAAGAAGAAAATAGCCAACAAATGAAAGCAGTGCGCCAGGTACACCATGTCCTGTACAGTCGACAGCAGCTATATAAATCTCATCACCCCTGCGGAAAAACCATGGAAAATCTCCGCTGACAACATCGCGAGGTTTGTAATAGATGAATGATTTGGGCAATGATTCCCTTACAATTCTTATATCAGGTAAAATTGAACTTTGAATGCGTTGGGCATAATTGATGGAATCACTGATTTTTCGGTTTTTATCCTGTATTTCAAGTTCAATCTGTTTGGCTTCGGTAATATCATGCCCTACAAACAATATGGTTTCAAGTTCATTTTCATTGAATTCAGGAATAGCTGCAAAACTCATGATGCGTTCGCATTTTATTCCGTCTATAATGGCAGGTATAGTAATCTCCTGAGTGGTCTTATTCGGATATGATTTAATTGTATCAATAGTTTCTTTAAAGTAATTGAAGAGTACATCAGATATGGTAATTTCATTAAGTGTTTTATTAATCAGATTATTGGGGTCAATACCTATAAAGTTCTTAACTACCGGGTTGGCGTAAAAGAACTGCCCGACGGTACTTAAACGGATTATCATATCAAGAGAATTTTCAGACAATGATTGCATTTTGCTTTTAAGCCTTTCTTCTCTTTCAGCTCTCTTACGTTCGGTTATATCGGTGGAGTTTAGAATGATTCCCTTTATGGCAGGATCATCAAGCAGATTTCGGCCTGTGGTTTCAAGGAATATTTTCTGGCCGTTCTTTTTCATGTAAGTGTACTGAATAGTAACGGGCTCAGATGGTGACGCAAGCAATTGTTTGAACATACTGCGCATAGCGCTTTCACCCTTTCGGGTAAGCCTGTCCATATCCTTTCCGCTCATCATTTCTTCGGGTGTAAAGCCCAGAATTTTTATAACTGAAGGGCTTTCATACATAAGCACCATGTTTTCATCATAAATGGATATAATTTCTGATGCATTTTCAAGCAATGAGTGCAAGCGTTTCTGGGCATTTTCAACTTCCTGAATTTTGGTTTCAAGCTGTTCATTCGATTTCTTTAGCTCCTCTTGTGTGGCTCTCATTTCTTCAGCATTCTGTCTTAGCTGTTCTTCATTTTCCTTAAGTTCAATAGTCATTTGTTGTGATTCTTTCAGCAATTGTTCTGTCCGTTCGGATACCTTCAGATTCAAAATGGTACGGGCAATAATTTCTCCTAATTCCTTAAGGAATCTGATAGTAAGGTCAGGAATATGATCTTTCACGGAAGCGAATTCCATAACCCCCTGTAATTTTTCATCTGAGATAAGCGGTACAAGTAAAATGCTCTGCGGACGCTGATCTCCTAAAATACCTGAGGTAATAGTAACATAATCTTCCGGAATTTCAGTACGATAAATATAATCTCTTTCATAGGCACACTGTCCTATAAGCCCATATCCGAGTTTGTATTCCTGGCTGATATATTTTTTCCGGTTATAGGCAAAAGTAGCAATGTTGGTCAGGATTTTTGATTCTTCATGATATAGGTACATGGCCCCCTGCACCACATTGATATATTTAACCAGCTGGGCTATGACTTTATCGGCCAATTGATCAATTTTATTATGCATCCGGAGTATGTCGGAAATATTTTCCTTGCCGGCAGCTATCCAGTTTTCTTCCGATTCCTTTTTATGGTTGGCGGCGAGGTTATCACGCATGATAAGCAGTGATTGTGCCAGAATGTCATGATCAGTTGTGAGTTCCAGTCTTGCATTATAGTTTCCTTCGCCTATTTGCTTTGCAAATTCAGCCATAGCATTAAGCCGGGCATCACGTTCAAAGATTTGGGCATCAAATTGCTGTTTTTCATTAAGTCGTTTCTTTTCAATTAAGTACGCACTGATAAAAACGGTTAAGGGTACAATATCTAACAGCCAGAGTACCGGAGTGTTTTTATGTGCTTCAAAGAGTCCTGTGAAAGAAAATGTGAATTTAAGACGTATGATTTCAATAATCCAGGCAGCCAATGGCAATAGGCATGCGCCGGCAAATGCCCACCACATTGTTTTTGTAATCAATCCCTTTTTAATCAGGGTGTTATTTTCATCAGCTGCCATCATAATTATTCAGAAACAAATTTATTTAATCTTTCTCCTAATTCAGTTGTTAAGGTATTTAAAATTTTTAACTGTGCAGGGGTGGTTTTTTTAAAAGCAGCAATCTCAATTACTGCTAGTGTTTCGTTGTTGTAAACAACCGGAAAAATAATCAGATGTCTGGGTAAAGAAGCGCCAAGGCCTGACTCGGCTTTAAAATAATTTTCGGGGATTTCCTCAATTGTTGAGATTTTCTGGCTTTTTGCTACCTGTCCCGTAAGGCCTTCGCCCATTTTAAATGATGGAGGTTTATTACCTGTCAATGCATATTCCCCCTGGCAGGTAAATGAGTTTTTGCCTTTTTCGCGCAGAAAAAATACTCCTCTCACAATTTCAATCTGTTTTGACAGATTGATTAAAAATTTGTTTGCAAATGAATCAATGGTTTTTACAGATTGCAGGCCTGTCATTATTTGTTTAATTTTCTCACTGATATCAGCTTCTTTCATCGTTTCTTCATGTGCCTGTTTTTCCTTTTCTTTTAATTTGTTCAATATTTTTTCTTTTTCTGCATTAACAATCTGGTTAATATTAGTTTGTAATGCATCTTCATCGGATAATTTAAATGAAAAATAAAACAATATACCGCTGGCTAACAAATGAATAGAAATAAATACAATGATCCATCCCTCATTGCGCACATCATCCGTATGGAGCAAAGAATTCCATATAGCGGTCAATGAAAGAAAAGCTGCAATTATAACAACCAAAAATGTAATCAAAATAAACCGTCTGTACTTCAATACGTTCATTTACAAATTATTTGATTTTCTGAAGAAACTTTATAATTTGATCTGTGGTATATACGAAATCGGCTTTTGTAAGTTGCAAAGCTGCCGTTGTCATTGTTTTCACCTCACATTCATTAGGATCCTGAACTAATGTTGTGCCTCCGCAATCATGTACTTTTTTCAGTCCAAAGGCTCCGTCTTTATTGGCGCCTGATAGAATAATACCTACAAGCTTTTCTCTGTAAGCATAGGCTGCAGTAATGAATGACAGGTCAATGGATGGCCTTGAGTGATTTACCGCATCTTCGGTTGACAAGGCTATACGATTTGCCAGTTCGACATACATGTGATAGTTGGCTGGTGCCAGATAAGCTCTTCCGGGCTTGAGCTGGTCCTTGTCATAAGGTTCTTCAACCGGTATATTTGATTTTAATGATAAGGCTTCAACAAAACCTGATCGGACGTGTTTTAACCGGTGTAGACAAAGAAGCACAGGTACAGGAAACGTCTGAGGCAGGGAACTAAGAATTTTAGTCACTACCTGAAAACTTCCTGCTGATCCACCTATTATTATTGCTTTGTAATTCATTTAAACAATATTAATCCGTTTTTTATAAACGCTTTCTGAATCATTTACCAGTTCAAAATTATTTGTCAGGTTGAAACCAGATATTCTTTCTTTGATCCCCAGTATCAAATGCCCTGATGCCGAAAGGCATTCATGCAGGGCGCCTAAAATACGGTCTTGCATGGTGGGATTATAATATATCAGACTATTCCTGAACAGAATAAGTTTAACATTACTTGGTGCGTTGTCAAAATTAATATTTAGTTTATTAAATTCAACATTTGCTATGAGTGATGTGTCCCTGAAAGCATAATACCGATCGAGTTTATAATATTTGTCAAATGATGCAATTCCATTGGCACGTGTATAGTTCTCACTTGAAACTTCTATTTTTTTCAGGTCATACTGGCCATCTTTTATTATCTCAATGCTTCTATTACTAAATGATGAGGCAATAATGGTGACTTTATCCAGTAAATTTAGTTCTGAAAGGAGAATGCTTAGTGTAAAGAGTTCGCCTCCTGAAACACAATTTGGTAACCATATTTTGTATTTACCGATGTTTTTTTCGATGGCTGTTCTCAGAAAATCTTCTCTTAACCATCTCCATAGTGACGGATCTCTGAACATTTCGGTTGACGGTACTGAGATTTCATGCATGAAAATATCAAAGAAATCCGGTTCGTCTTTAAGT
>JAJUGM010000232.1 GCA_029268165.1 Bacteroidota bacterium | reverse complement strand
GAAACTGATATTTCCTCGATTTTCCGGTCGATGTTTATTTCAAATGTCGTACTAACATGAATAAATGGTATCGTTATGGAGAAAACCAATGCAAAAAGCAAATAGAATCTGTTAAATTTAAACGTCCTGATATTTCTTAACAGAATATAATAAAAAGCATAAGTAAAAACAAAACTTATCGTTGACTTAATTAGATATTCCATAAGTCTAATCTTATCTCCTGCTGTTGTTAATTTTATTCTCAACAATTTGTCTGAGTTCTTCCAGTTCCTTTATGCTTAAATTCGTTTCATTTGTAAAGAATGAAGCAAATTGTGCAGCAGAATTGTTGAAATATTCTTTTACCAGGGAATTAATATGTTTTGAAAAATACTGGCTCTTCTTTATTAAAGGATAGTACTGCCTGTTGCTGCCATGCTGGTGAAATCCGACAAACCCTTTGTTAATTAATCTTTTTAGCAAGGTTGCGAGGGTTGTTGGTGCAGGTTTTGGTTCCGGAATCTCATCAAGTATGTTTTTCAAATAGGCTTTCTCTAATTTCCAGAGATGCTTCATTACCTGCAGTTCTGCATTTGTTAACCGCATAGTTTAAAATATTAAAATAATATTCTACAAATATAGAATATATTTTTAAATTGTCAAAAATTTTTTGATTTTTTTTACAATCATTAAGAGAATGTTTAAATTTTTGCACACCTTGGCGAATTTTTGCGTTTTAGAGCCTTTGAGGCATACAATATTTAGCCACTAAGACACTAAGCACAAAGAATTCACTAAGGAACAACTTCTATAATAATTAATTTTCAATTTAAATAGTTTCGAAGTAATTTTAAAAAATAAGAAACCTTTGGTCCTTTTCTTACACTATTAACGCCCAGACTGTAAAATCAAACATGAACCTCATAAAAAAAATGTTCAATTAATTTCTTCTAACAATACATCAAATTTTTATTCGCAGAGATGAATTTGTTAATTCATCGTGCTTGGTTTAAAGGAGCCCTCAGAAAGTAATAAATCATGAATTATTCCATTTTTATTATAAAAAATTTTTATCAGAATTTTTCTTTCATGTATAAAAGTATTTTAATGATGTTTCTCAAAAGCTTGTAGTATATTAATGATCTATAATATGTCATTATGTCTTTTTTTACATTCACTAACTGCCATAATGTCATCTATTTTGATATGGTATAGAAATTGATTTATAATGGGCAAATAAAATTAAAAAATTATGTCTAACTAAAAAATACAGGAGGACTAAGCCATGTTACCGACATTAAGAACAAGAACCAGTCTGCCGAGTTTGGTTGAAGAATTCTTCAACGGTGATCTTTTCCCGAAATTCTTTGACTGGGAAAGCAGATATTCAATACCTGCCGTAAACATTGTTGAAGGCAAAGATGAATACCGTATTGAAGTTGCTGCACCCGGCCTCACCAAAGAAGATTTCAAAATCCAGCTCGACAATAATGTAATGACCGTTTCTTCTGAAAAGGAAGAAAAGAAAGAAGAAAAAGACGAAAAAGTAATGCGCAGGGAATTCAGCTATTGCTCCTTCAGGCGCTCGTTCTCATTGCCCGAAACTGTGAATACCGATAAAATAAAAGCTACTCACAAAGACGGTATTCTGCAGATCACTATACCCAAGAAGGAAGAAGCCAAAGAAAAACCTGCAAGGGAGATAAAAATTTCGTAACATAAGGAGCTGTTGGCATAAAACGGCAAGGCACCAAAACCTTGCCGTTTTTTGTTAAAAAATCATAAAAAGTTGTAAAATTATTCAGCTTTTTATTTTTTTGTTTCCCTAATTTAGGCAATTCAAAGAATCTGCTGTATGGATATTATAGTTCAAAATGTTACCAAAAAATTTGGTACCCAGAAAGCGCTTGATAATGTTTCATTTACTGTAAAAACCGGTGAAATTCTGGGATTTCTTGGCCCGAACGGCGCAGGAAAAACCACTACCATGAAAGCCATTACCTGTTTCCTTATGCCTAATGAGGGCGATATAAAGGTAGGGGGTTATTCAATCAGAGAAAACCCTGATGAGATAAAAAAGAATATAGGCTATATGCCCGAAAACAACCCCCTTTATAAAGACATGCCAGTGATCGACTATTTGTCGTTTGTTGCAGAATTGCAAAATATTCCTGCATTAAAAATAAAGGGTCGCATTCTCGACATGGTTAATATCTGCGGCCTTGAGGGCGAAAAACACAAAAAAATAGGGGAACTGTCAAAAGGTTATCAGCAGCGCGTAGGCCTTGCCCAGGCATTAATTCATGACCCCAAAGTGCTTGTACTTGACGAACCTACATCAGGGCTCGACCCTAATCAGATTGTAGAAATCAGAGAGCTCATCAGGCAAATCGGAAAAGAAAAAACAGTTATCCTGAGCTCGCACATATTAGCTGAAGTTGAAGCTACATGCGACAGAATTGTAATTATCAATAAAGGCAAAGTGGTAGCCGACGGCACACCAGCCGGCCTTCGCAAACAGGCGCAGGGTCGAGAAATACTAAAAGTTACTATCGAAGGTGCTGATGCCAATACGGTTTTTAAAGCCCTGCAAACACTCAGCAACGTGCACCTGGTTGACTTCCTTTCGAAAAGCAATAATACTTTTGAATTACAAAGCAAAGAAAATACATCATCAAGGCGCGATGTGTTTAAAATGTGCGTTGATAAAGGATGGTTTCTTACTGAACTGACTCCTACTGAAACCAAGCTTGAAGATGTATTCAGGGAACTAACCTTAAAATAATTTTTGTATGAGACCAATCTGGATAATAGCCAAACGCGAATTAGCTTCATTTTTCAATTCCCTGCTGGCCTATATTCTTCTTATCGCTTTTCTCGGTTTCAGCGGTTTATTCACATGGCTCACCGGCAGCGATATTTTTATGGTCAAGCAGGCCAGCCTGCAATCATTTTTCGGAGTTGCATACTGGACATTGTTTTTCTTCATACCGGCGCTCACCATGCGTCTTATTGCCGAGGAAAAACACACAGGGACACTTGAACTGGTGCTGACCAAACCGGTTTCGGACTGGCAGTTTGTTCTGGGCAAATTCCTATCAACCCTGCTTCTTATTTTAATCTCACTGGTTCTGACGCTGCCCTATTATATCACAGTTGCCAATATAGGCCCGGTAGACCATGGTGCTGTTATTACAGGTTATCTGGGACTTATACTTATGAGTGCAGCATATATAAGCATCGGGCTATTTGCGAGCAGCATTACCACCAACCAGATCGTTTCCTTTTTACTGGCATTGCTGATAGGCATATTTTTCCATCTGCTTTTCAGTATCCTTGCCCGGAGTTTTCCCGGATTTGCCGGAAGACTTCTCGATTATCTGAGCATAGATTCACATTACGAATCAATAACCCGCGGAGTACTTGACACACAAGACCTGATATATTTCTTTTCCATAATTTTTATTGGCTTGTTTGCATCCGAACGGGCGCTTGCCAAAAGAAACATCAGTGATAACTAACCAAAGAAGATTGCCATGAAATCGAAGACTTCGGTAACTTATTATATTTTGCTCATTTTAGGCATTGTTGTACTAATCAATATATTGTCAAACCGCTTTTTTTTGCGCCTTGACCTCACAGAAGACAACCGTTATACATTAAGCAAAGCCACCAAAAACCTGCTGCGTAATCTCGAAGAACCGGTTACCATTACTGCCTATGTTACCCGGAAACTTGACCCTTCCTTTGATTACATACGCAAGGAATTCGAAGACATACTCAAGGAATATCACTCCATTTCAAGAGGAATGGTAATGTATGAATTCAAAAATCCGTTAAAAGATGAAAAAACAGAACAGGAAGCCCGTGAAGCAGGCATTGCTGAATTACAGGTTCAGGTCAGGGAAAATGATCAGTTTAAAGCACAAAAAGCCTACCTGGGGGCAGTTATTAAATATAATGAGGAATCAGAGGTAATCCCTGCCATCGGCCAGACCCAGGGGCTGGAATACAGTCTGTCAACGGCTATTAAAAAGCTTTCTGTTAAAGAAAAACCCTTAATCGGCATCATGCAGGGGCATGGCGAACCCCCGCTTCAGCAAATGCAGGTGGTGATTGATGCAATGGAGGTGTTACATCAGATAGAACCTGTTTACCTTAACGACAGCACTAATGCACTGATGAAATATGAAGCTGTTGCTATTGTTGCACCGAAAGATAGCTTTCCCGGAAGTCATCTGCAACAGCTTACACAATATTTGCAAGCAGGAAAAGGCATTTTTATTGCTATCAACCGGGTGGGAGCTGACCAGAGTAATCAATGGGGAAACAGCATATCAACCGGACTCGAAACATGGTTAAGTTCCTTAGGGGTTGAAGTAAGCAATAATTATCTGGTTGATGTGCAGTGCCCTACAGTAACACTTCAGCAACAGCAAGGGCAGTACATTAGCCTGAAACCGGTGCGATTCTTCTATTTTCCGTTTATTAACAATTTTGCTGATCATCCTGTTGTCAGCGGCCTTGAACAATTAATACTTCAGTTTGCCAGTCCGGTTACCTTTACCGGCGACTCTGCTGTTATATTTACACCGCTTGCCAAATCATCAAAACAATCAGGCACAAAATCGAGTTATTCGATATATGAAGTTGACAGGGAATGGTCAGAGTCTGATTTTCCACTGTCAGAACTCACGGTGGCAGCCGCGCTTGAAGGCAAAATAACCGGACAAACCAATGCAAAAATGGTAATAGTGGGTGACGGCGACCTGCCACTTGGAAGTAATCCCAACCAGGTATATCAGGATAATATCAACCTGATGGCAAATGCTGTTGACTGGCTTTCTGATGATACAGGGCTTATTGAACTGCGTACAAAAGGTGCCACGCTCAGGCCTATTGATGAAATGGAGGAAGGAAAACGTAAGTTCCTGAAATACCTTAACTTTTCATTACCTATATTACTGGTTATTATTTATGGCATTTACCGCATGCAACGAAATCAAATGAAAAAAATCAAACGGATGGAGGTAGGTTATGTATAAAAAATTAACCATAAAAAAACTTGGAATATTCTTTATTTTTCTGCTGATTATTGTTGTGCTGGTCATCTTCATCGACCAGAAAAGAGGAAAAAGGACTTTTCGTACCGAATTATTTGATGCAGATACTTCAAAAGTTACTGAAATAGTAATCCGAACGAAATCAGACCCTGATAACCCGCTAAGACTTGTGAAAGGCTCTTCGGGTTGGTTACTGAAAAGTAACAAAAAGGAATTTGAAGCCGATCCGGGTATGGTAAATGAGATTTTAAGGACACTGAAAGATATGAGGGCTTCACGGATTGCTGCCACAGACAAATCAAAATGGAAAAACTTTGAAGTTACTGATTCTTTAGCTACCAGGGTTACTGTTAATAAAGGGAAAAAAACAGTTGCGACTCTATATGTAGGAAAATTTTCATATCAGATGCCCAAAAACACTAATCCTTACAGTTATTATGGCCAGCAGGCAAAAATTTCGACTTATATAAGAATCGGGGGTAAAGACAATGTTTATGCAGTGGATGGCTTCCTTACCATGATGTTTAACCGGAATTTAAACGACTTCCGGAATAAGGTGATCATCCGTTCCAATCGTAACGACTGGAAAAGCCTGACTTTTACATACCCTGCAGATAGTTCATTTAAAATGACTAAAGATAAAGGAAAATGGACAATTGACGGGTCTGTCATTGATTCTGCTTCGGCTGATGAGTACTTAAGTTCAATTATGTGGTTTTCAAGTGAAGATTTTGTTGATGATCTTAAGCCGGCTTCATCTGAAGCCG
>JAJUGM010000231.1 GCA_029268165.1 Bacteroidota bacterium | reverse complement strand
GCCATAGATTCCTTTACTATGAACCTGTACATACCCCATTGGTTCAGTGTTGTAATTATTGCAATAACTATAACAACCGGTAGCACAAATTGCAGAAAAACTTTCCCCAGTGTTTTGAATTCCTGCTGAATAAATAAAAAGACCACGTTGAAAATTTCACCAAATTCTCTTTTTTTTCTGATTTGAATAGTATTTTCCATAATAAATCCGTTTTTGTTGTTTGATTGGGTAATATATAAAATAAAATCCTATAATCATTAAGGAACTGAGAATGATAGTTAGTTTAACCACATCAGGCATATCAGAATGTCGGGTTATAAAACCTTCCAGAAATCCGGCGACGATGAATACCGGAATCAGTCCGACCAGCATCTGGATGCTTTTTTGCACCCCTTTTCTGAATGATATAATCCTTTTATAGGTGCCGGGAAAAACAATGCTGTTGCCAAGCACTATTCCGGCTGCGCCTGCAACGACAATGGCAAATATTTCAAGTGTTCCGTGGATAAAAACCGTAAGCAGGCATTCTTTGAGTAATCCGTAATTATAAAACAATTGCATAAATGATCCGAGCATAACACCGTTCTGGAACAGAATATAACCGGTGCCGACAGAGATAATCAGCCCTGCAATGTAGGCCATGAATGAAACCCTGATATTATTAAGCGTGATGCCAAGAAACATCTCGGTTTTTCCGGCAGCTTTATATACTGCCAGCGGGTCTTTGTTTTTAATGTTTTCAAGTGTCATATTCACATAGCTGTCACCCAGAATAATCCTTACAAAATCATTGTCGTAAGTGGCCGAAAGCGCTCCAATTGCAGCAGAAATAATTAAAATAATAAAGGCATAAACAATATAGCGCTGATTTTCTCTTATAATGGCCGGATATTTGTTTTTCCAGAAGTTAATTAAGCCTTCTTTACCTACTTTCTTGTTTTTATAAATCAAATGATGTGCTTTAACCGCCAGATTATTCAGATATAATGTTATCCTGCTATCAGGGAAATAAGTGCGGGCAAATGCTAAATCATCAGTTAATTGAAAATAAAGACCGGCAAGTGTTTCGGGACTCACTTCGCCGGGTTTGCTGATTAATTCTTCAAGTGATTTCCAGCGTTGTGTATTGCGGTTAATAAAAACAATTTCTTTCAAAACTTCGTATAATTAAAAATATACTGGTTGAATTTACAAATAAAATTAAAAAACTATAATATTGCAGGCATTTAATTTCAGTCTTTCAGGCAAATTTTCCCCGTATGAGTTATATAGAAGATAAAATCAGTATTCAGACCACCCAATACATTGACCTTGAGCAATCGTATGCCAGCATTGGTGAAAGAATAGTGGCTGCCATGATTGACTATGCAGTGTATTTTGGCATTTTAATAACCGGTACTATCATAGCAGGTGTATTAAACAAGCCGGTAATTATTTTAATTACACTGATACCCCTTTCATTTTATACACTAGCACTTGAATTAATTACCAACGGGCAGAGCATAGGCAAAAGAATAATGAAACTGAAAATAGTGAAAACCGATGGCAGTAGTCCTAATTTTCTGGCCTACCTGATTCGCTGGGTTTTCAGGTTAGTTGATGTCTTGCCTTTTGGAAGCATAGCTACCTTAACTATTATCCTGAATAATAAAGGCCAAAGGCTTGGCGATATAGCAGCCAGCACCGCAGTTGTCCGTTTGAAAAAAAATATTCAGTTGCAATCACTGACGATAAATTTACCTTCAGATTATAAACCTGTGTTTCCTGAAGCTGTGAACCTAAACGATCAGGATTTTAAAATTATTCATGAAGCATTGGAATGCTGGTATGAGAAAAATGACGTTTCAGCAGCAGCCAGAATACTTGCTGCTGCAAGAGATGCTTTTGAAAAGAAACTAAAAATTCAGTCCACACAAAACCATATTGACTTTCTTACTACGCTGCAAAGAGATTATTATTATTTTCACCGGTGAGGTTTGCTTAAGCTTAAGACAGGATGATTTTTATATTTCATCATGAACATCTTTATTTATCTTTTTAGCTATGAGCTGCGGGCTACCAGCTGCGAGAGAAGATCTGACGGTTTAATTGAAATTTTCTGAATAGTGATTGAATAATGTTAATGAAATTCGGTTATAATGATCAGAAGGTGAATTAACCCAGATGTGCCAATAGCTGTATTTTTATAAATCGGGATTAAAAATTGCCGATCAAATTATTTCAGATAATAGGGTAGTTTATCTGGTTACAACAATATTGATGCTGTTTGAAAGCACTCCTGATTTTATTTTACAAACATAAATACCTGCGGGAAGTGCTGTTGCAGATTGATATACAGACCATTGCAGTTTGTGTTCACCGGCCCTTAGATAATTATTTATCAAATTACACATGAGTTTACCGCTCATATTGTAAATATCCACAGATGTATTTGCAGCAACGGGCAGGGTGAAACTTAAGGTCGCCTCGTCATTCATTGGATTGGGATAATTATTAAGAATAATTTTTAACTGGGTAATATTTTCAGGTATAGCACTTGGAGTAGTTGATTTTTTTTCTGTGTAAAATTTTAAACCATCTACTCTGTTTCCCGAGTATTCCTTTATCGGTTCTACCTCGCAGATATTAAGGGCGAAGCTGTAATCCCCCGATTTATTAAGTGTTTTTACAAGCAATGTATTTTCTCCTTTTTTAACATAAGCTGTTTTCTTTTCGCTTAAAATTTCGCCATCGCCATATAATCTTGTTCCGGAAAAAGAGTATACTTTTTCGCCGTTGATATAAATAATCATATCTTCGTCAGAGCCCACCCAAAGTTCTACCTGTTGGTCTTCCGGTGCATAAAAGTAAGTGAAGGCATATGAAATGACGTTGGTCGCCCCGCCATAATAACTAAGCAAATCAATGCGGTCATCAAAAAAATATATGGGTTGTGAAAAACCATTTTCTCCTGCTGCAGGTTCAAGTGAAGCTTCATTAATAATTTGTTCTGAAGCCATGTCAGTGCTGTTAAAGATGCCGGATAACAGCCAGGTGCGATTACTCTGCCCGAATAATCCGTTTGCTTCTGTATTATGTTTTACTCTTTTCTTTGCCTCATCAATTGAAACTCCTACAATATCAATTTTTTCGGGGTCATTAGTGCCCAGTCCAACTTTTTCTGCAAGTGTGATATGCGCTATATCATCCGGATTCATGCAGAAAAGCCTGGTACAGACATGATCAACAGCGACAGGATCTCTGCCAGCTAAAATTGTATTAAATCTGACCTGATTACTGCCGTTATATGATTTCTGTGTTTCAAGGCACATAATGGCATCAACTACAACAAAATCAATACCGGCAATCATACTCAGGTCTACGATTTCTTCAGTTGTCCATCTTCTATGGCCTACATCATGTTTAAGTCCGCCATAATAAGCAGTACCTTTCATTTTATTATATCCGTAATAGGCACCCGGCGCTATTCCGATCTGGTTTTTTAATGCTGCTGTAATTCCTGTGTTATGAATCTTCAATACTGGAACTGAAATATATACATCAACATCATTAAGAGCTTTATGCACGTGATATTTGTAATTATGCGGCGCAGCTGTGCCTTTGATGCCCAGATTAACCTCCACAAGGTCATTATATGTCTGGTTTAAATTCAAAAGGCTAAAGTTTATGCCTGAAAGATAGGAATCTGTGAGCAGGTCACGGTAACCCGAATTTGCCCATACACTGGTTGAACTGTTTACATCGTCATTGGAGCGGGCACTGCCTTCACCTATGACAATGGTTACATCACCCTCTGTAAATTCATTAATTATTTTTATCAGTGCTTTTACTACCCTCACATCAGTGTTTTCTCCCTGCCCTGAAGGGCTATCTTCACCTACCAGGTTTACCTTCAGCATTACCTTGTCGCCTTTTGCAATGATTCCTGCAAACCCGCCCTGAAGTTCAACCGCTTTACGGACCATGAGTTCAATCTGTTCATAACCGGGATCAACGGTTCTGCTTACCTGTGATGTTAATCCTGAATAGTCCGAAGTAATTATGGCTACTTTAGTATCAGGATATTTTGTTGTGTCAAATGCTGATTCTAACCGGAATGTGCCTTCTTCAACGGCATTAATTTCAGAATTTGCCATATCCCAGCAAACAGCTATAAAAGCGACGGCTATTATGATCAAAGAGGTAATCCTTTTTCTTAAACCGTTTTTCTTTATCATAAGTTACAATATTTGTCGTATAATTAGTAAAAGTTATAGATATATCCAAATAAAACGGCGCCTAATATACCGGTCATGACGTAAATCATTAATACTTTTTTCTTAAAAGCAGCATACATAAGTACCAAATTCGATATTTTGGTAATTGGCCCGGAAATGAAAAATGCAAGTACTGCCCCTTTACTCAACCCCATGGAAGCAAGTTCCTGAACTACAGGAATTGCAGCTCCTCCACAAACATAAAATGGTACACCTGCTCCTGCAGAAAGCAATACAGATAGCAGATTATCCTGGCCAAGTATTTTCATTATCAGATTTGGCGGTGTTAATATTTTCACAACAGCGGCAAGAATAATAGCAAGAAAAAAGTATTTTCCTATATAAACAGACATCTTATATATTTCCACGTAAAATTGATGAATGATTTTTTTTCCAGGAATTGTTTTAATATCTGTGTTTAACTTATAATTATACTCATCATTAACGATTGAATTGGGGTTTAAGAATTCATTTTTCATAAACCATAATGTGGCATATCCTGCCATAACACCAATAATAAACGATGCAATAGTTCTTGCAATGGCCAGTTCATAACCAAAAGCGCCGGCAGTAAGCATAAATAAATTCGGATCAATTAAGGGGGACGAAACCAGAAATGCCATTAAGACAGGCAGTGGAGTACCAAGCGTAAAAAGTGCGGCTGACATGGGTATGACCACATAACTTCCAAAGGGCGAGATAATGCCTGCAAAAGCTCCGATAATCACTGAATATGATTTTCTGCTCCGGAAAAAACCGGCAACTTTTTCTTTTGGAAAAAGACTTTTAATAAGCGAAGTCAGTATGATACCTGATAAGAGATAAGGCCAAAGGTCATTAAGAAGGGCAAGGGCTTCTATAATAATTTTCCGCGTATATGTTCCGCTGAATTGATTGAGTAAACTGATAAAAAAATTCCGGATATCATCAAGCTTCAGATATACTAACCCTGCTACCATATTTAATTTTACGTAAAATCCGCATATTTGTTCTGTTTACCCCCATAAATCAGGCATCACTTTCATTGTGATGAGGTGGGAAAGGGAACAGGTTGAAATTTTTTGAGCAGTAAGCTTTTATTATTTATTATTTTAGAATTATACGCATAAACCGATCGTTTGGCGGTATGGGTAGTTGCTGATCCGATAGCTATCGGATTCGAAGCGCTTTCCTGTCAGGTGACAACTGCTTTTGATATAAGCAGTACCGCCTGACTATGCAATGAACCGGCAATTAACTTCACCGCTTTTTACAGGCAGTTTTTTATTTGATTTATCCTTAGATTAAACATTTTTCTCTATATAAGCTTTTAATTTCCCTTTATCTTTCATTTTAATATATTTCTCAACATTTTTATCCTTTATCATAAAATCTTTATTCTTGGTATAAAATTCAATTACAGATTCAATCCCTGCCATGCTGGCGGCTATCTTATTTTTAAAGTCTTTTGATTCCAAGGAATATTTTGCCCATCCACCCATAAAAATCATCAATAAATCCGGAGAGGTTCCCATGAAAGTTACAATCTCCTTTTTGATTTCAATATGAACATTCGGACTACCTGACAGCCAT
>JAJUGM010000230.1 GCA_029268165.1 Bacteroidota bacterium | reverse complement strand
GATATGTTTTTATCCCGGGGGACTATTAGAATTTTTATTCCTGGATCAGCTTATCTTATTCTGGCTTATCTTTTTTCTTATGTTCAGTTTCTCAACACATTAAAAATTAAATATATACTATTATGTTTGCTGGGAATAATCATATTTATTTTACTTGGTACAAGGCAGGTAATAGCCGTTATGGCATTACTTACAATAATTGCTACTTTTAAGAGCAAATATGCAGCATCCAAGGCTATGGGTATTGCATTGATTATTATCAGCGTAATACCGGCTTATTTTCTTTTTAAGGATATTTTTCTGGCCATGATAGAAGTATCGCAAAAGCAAGCCGGAAATGTCGAACAAAACATCAGGGTTAAAGCCGCTATTTTCTTTTTGTTTGAATTTTTTCCTAACAGACTGTCCTATTTAATTGGTAACGGTGTGCCAAGTGCACATTCAATATATGGAATCAGGATAAATGAATATAAAGATGTATTCGGATTTTTCCAGTCAGATATAGGATTAATAGGAGAGTTTTCAAAATTCGGTTTGTTATTCGCTGTTGCCGAGTTGGTTATTCTTTTCAGAATTTTATTTATGAAACTTCATGAACATTTACAGTTTATTAAACTGTTTGTATTAGGTGTAATGCTGACACTTTTTACCGGCAAAGGAATATTTGGCGGAGCTGATAATATTGTTATTATGTGCCTTATGCTGTATCTGATTGATGTATATAAGGATTCAAGATATCAGGCGCTGTATTTGCAGGGAGAAACAACTGAAGAAAAAGACGCTTTAAGCGAATCAAAAAATAGTTACCATGATTAGAAGAATTCTCAATAACTCTACACTGATGTCCTGGGCTTCCTATTTAACCCAGTTTGGAAGCGGTCTTTTTGTTTTTCCTCTTTTGCTTAAAGTATATACTGATGAAGTAAAATCATTTTGGTTTTTAACCGAAACAATATCCGGACTGGCTCTTATGGCTGATATGGGTTTTGGTTCTGCCCTTACTCGCGCTGCCTCTTATTTTAAAGCAGGAGCTAATTATGTGCCACGCAATAAAAAAGAATATGACAATGCTGCAGTGCCCGAAAACCCCAAAATTAATTTTACCAAATTAAAAGATTTGCTGACAACCAGTTTTACTATCTATTATTTTCTTACAGCTCTATGTATTTTGCTTCTCTGTACCTTAGGAACTGTTTTAATTAAGAATGTTATCTATCTGGCCGGAAATCCAATCGATTTGTGGATTGGTTTTATCCTGCTTATACCATACTGTGCTATTTCTATCAACGGTGTTAAATGGCGTTCTTTTCTAAGGGGGCTCGATTTTATTGCAGTGGAGGCACGTTTTTCTACAGTGATCGGAGCCATTAAAGTAGTCATTTTTATCATACTTCTATCATTTTCACTTTCTCCTGCCTATTTAATAGCATGCCTGTTGCTGCTTGAAATAATACGGTTTTATTATGTCAAATGGTTTGTATTAAACTGGTTTGCAAAATTCAATGTGAAAATTGAAAACAGGAGATATTTTGATAAGCCCATTTTTAATTCATTATGGTCAGCATCATGGAGGTTGGGAGGCATTTTCTGGGGAAATTACTTTGTTGAACAAGGCAATAGCTTAATAATAAGCCAGATAAAAAATTCAAGCCTGATGGCCAGTTTTCTTATTACAACAAAAATACTTACCTATATCAAACAGTTTTCTCAGATCACATTATATTCTAAAATACCTACTGTTTATGAGCTTTCGGCACAAAAAAAGATGAAAGAACTGAAAACGCTTGCATCAGGTTATATGTTTATTGGATTGTTCATAATGGTTTCAGCAACAAGTGCTCTTGCACTTTTCGGTAACTGGGCACTGGGCCTTTTCAGTGACAACAGGCTCGTGCCGATGTTTCTGTTAATTATTATGGGTTTAGCCAATTTTCTTGACATGCATGCGAGTTATCATGCAGGAATTTACACTTCAACCAACCACATCCCTTTTCTTTGGCCTACCATTATTTCGGGAGCAGTGATCTTTATTATGGGATACTTTTTGTTACCCGGCTACGGAATAGTAGGTCTGGTGATGCTTCGATTTCTGGTTCAGCTTGCTTTCAATAACTGGTATGCAGTGTTCTTATCGCTGAGATTATTAAAATGGCCAATCCGTAACTATATTTATGAACTGCCTCTGTTTGGAGCACGATTTACCTATGAAAAAATCAGAGGATTTATTAGCCGGTAATTATGTATAATGCTTATACATACCCAAATCCTGCAGGAAGGAAAGGTGCCCCTGATTTACCAGGAAGCCCTTATGTTTCATTATTTAATAATGCATTAAAAAAATATGTTAATATTATCAACCAAGGTTATCCCACAAAATATGGTGTTTTAAATATCTTGAAATATTTACTCCGGCTCGATATTATATTTTTTAACTGGATAGAAGACCTGCCTGACAAGAAGGGAGGATACCTTCAAAGCATTGTGCTTGTTTTTATTTTAAATTACATGAAAGCCAGAAAGAAAAAAATAGTCTGGATCATGCACAACAAACTATCACATCACAAGACAAACCACAAGCTGAAAAATTTTGTATTTAAACTGATGCTTAAAAAAAGTGATGTAATCATTACCCATGCAAGAGAAGGTATTGAATATGCAGATAAGCTGATGCCGGGTATCGGCGGAAAAATTCATTTTATCCACCATCCATTGATGAAATCAGCAATAATTCTTGAAAATTCATTTAAATATGATATTATTATCTGGGGCAAAATAATGCCCTATAAAGGTATTGATCAATTTCTGAAATACCTTAAAGACAATTCCCTTCATGAAAAATACAAAATATATATTGCAGGGTCGATATATCCTGATGATTATGCCTATGAAATTTTAAGATATGCCGGCCCAAATATAATTATTGAAAATCGTTTTCTTACTGAAGAAGAACTAAATCAGCGTATTGCTGAGTCAAAAATTATACTTTTTACCTATAATAGAGACAGTATTTTAAGTTCAGCTGCCCTGATGGACTCACTGATTTATAACCGTCACATTATAGGGCCTTCATCAGGCGCATTTAAAGATTTGGCTCAGGAAGGTATTATTTATGTTTATTCAGACTTTGGTCAGTTGATAAAGATTATTGATGAAATCAAAGACAGGGAATTCTCTTTTGAGAAACGCCATCAGTTCATGATTCAAAATAACTGGCAAAACTTTGCAACCAGCATAATTGAATGGATTGATAAAAAGTCTTAATCAAATGAGAAAATATCTAAATACCCTCATTGACAGAGTTACGGGTTTCCCTTTAGAAGCCTCATTAAGAAAGGTGCTTGCCATGGATAAATGGTCAAGACAGGAAATAGAAAACTACCAGCTTATTATGTTTGATAAACTCAAGCAATATGCCGTCAAATCATCAATTTATAAAGATTTTAAAGATAAAAACTTAAACGAATTCCCTGTATTTAGTCGCGATTTTTATCTAAGCCACGAGAAAGAATTCTTAACCCATTTCAGAAAACCTTACCGCATTATATATACCTCAGGCACTACCGGCTTGCCGCGTAAGATTTATGTTTCAAAAGAAATGTTGCTGGCAAAAAGGACGTCGCATTTAAAAATGCTTAGCTGGTATGGCCTTAAAAGAGAATACAAGGAACTATATATAGGATGGGCAGAAGAAAATCTGTTTCTTAAAATTTATTATAAAATTAAAAACAAGATATTCCTGTCTTCTTATGGTATCGACCAGAAAAAGGCAATGAAATATATCGAAATATTAAATTCGGAAAAACCCCGTATCATATTCTCCTATCCTTATGCACTTGATTTTATACTCGCTTATGCAGAAACTTTAAATGTAAAGCTTTTTCAACCCAAAATAATATATACGGGTGCTGAAAATCTTTTTCCTCATATCAGAGAGCGTATCATAAAACATTTTCCTGAAAGCAAGCTGGTTAATGAATACTGGTCAACCGAGGCTAACATTGCCGTTGAATGCCCTATGGGTAATATGCATATTGATGAAGACACAGTAATTGTGGAAGTTATTAATAAAGATAAAAACGGAGTAGGAGATATCCTGATTACAAATTTGTTTTCATACGATTTTCCTTTAATTCGCTATCCGCTGGGCGACAGAATAGCATTATCGGATAACTATTGCCCATGCGGGCGGAAAACAAAAATTATCAGCAAAATTTATGGCAGGGTAAACGATTACTTTCCTTTACCCAACGGAAAAAAATTTGTCTTCCTCGAACACGATGAACAATTAATTAATATGTGCACAAACATTTTGGCTTATCAGGTGTTATATAATCCGGAAAAGCATAAAGGCGTATTCAGATATATAAAAAAAAATGCCGAAAAAAATATTGATCATGAGAGAATCACAAACTATTTTACAAAATACCTAACAACTGATATTTTACTTGAAGAAGTGAAGGTTATAGAAAATGAACCTTCAGGAAAATATAAAATATTCAAGATTTCTGACAGCATATAAAAAAATTAAATTTTGTAACTAAACCCTATCACGACCATGCATTCATATTTATTTCAGTTAATAGATTTAATAACCGGTTTTAACTTAGAAAGGAACGTTAAACATGTCCTGAGTATGGACAACTGGTCAAGACAACAAATTGAGCACTATCAGAAGGAAAAATTTGAATTATTAAAACAACATGCTGCAAAATCATCCTTTTACAAACCCTATAATCAGGAAGAATTAAGAAACTTCCCGGTTTTATCAAAGGATACATACACAAATGAGTTAGATAAAATTTGTACTTATTTTAGAAAACCATACCGTATTGAATTTACTTCAGGGTCGTCAGGAAATCCAAGAAAAATTGTAATTTCAAAAGAAATGTTACTTGCAAAACGCACCTCACACCTTAAGATGTTACACTGGTATGGCTTAAAAAGGGAAAATAAGGAAGTTTATATCGGAGGTATCAGTAAATCAATGTTATATCAATTATATTATATTTTTAAGAATAAAATATTTCTTTCATCTTATAACATCACCAGGGAAAAAGCATTACAATATATTCAGATTATTAACAGACAAAAACCTGAAATAATTTTTGGTTATCCCTATGCGCTTATGGTTTTGCTTGGCTATGCAGAGGAATTGAATTTACAGATATATCAGCCCAAACTTATTTACACAGGTGCTGAAAATCTTTACCCTGAAATTGCCCTGAAAATTAAGAAGCATTTCCCTGAAAGTTATTTTGCCAATGAATACTGGAGTACTGAAGCCAATATTGGCATTACATGTCCTCACGGCAGAATGCACATAGATGAGGATACAATTATTTCAGAGGTTATCAACCAAGATGAAAACGGAGTGGGTGATTTACTGATTACCAATCTTTTTTCTTATGATGCTCCTATCATTCGTTACCAGTTGGGGGATAAGGTGAAACTATCGGAAAAAGAATGTTCATGCGGAAGGCATACGAAAATTATTGAAACAATCCAGGGACGGGATATTGACTATTTTATCCTGCCCGACGGCAGAAAAATTGCTTTCACAGAAAACAGCATTCAGATTGCATCGTTGTGTGAAAACATTCTGGCCTATCAGATACTGCATAAAAGCAATACCTATGAAACGCAATTTAATTATGTTAAGAATGTAAAAAACAAGCTTGTTAACCTCGAACCTTTAAAGAACTATTTCAGAAATCAACTGAATATTTCAGTTACACTCAATGAGGTGGACTATATAGAAACAGAAAGTTCAGGGAAACATAAAGTATTTAAAACCATTTCCTAATTTTTTTATGGAACTGTTGTTTGTTGGTG
>JAJUGM010000229.1 GCA_029268165.1 Bacteroidota bacterium | reverse complement strand
GTTGGGGTCATATTCAGAATGACCGGTAACAAAAATTCCCCTGCCATCCTTAGTCATAACAATATATACCCCCGCTTCGTCAGATTCGGAGACAAGTATAAGGTCTTCAACTGCTAAAATATCCTCCCGGCGTATTTCTGTATGCCTTGAATGCGGTGCAAGAAATTCATCATCGAACCCTCTGACAAGTGGTATTCTGGGATTATTCACCGTATGCCTGAATACCCCGAACATTTTTTTAGGAAGTTTATGCTTTTTAATACCGTAATAATGATAAAGACCGGCCTGCGCTCCCCAGCAAATGAACATGGTTGACATTACGTTATGTCTTACCCACTCCATTATTTCTTTCAGCTCATTCCAGTATTTTACTTCCTCAAATTCAAGATGTTCTATTGGGGCACCCGTAATGATCATCCCATCAAATTTGCCTTGTTTGACCTCGTCAAAGGTTTTATAAAATGCCTTGAGATGCTCCATTGGTGTGTGCTTAGGCATATAATTTCGTGGGAAAAGCAGTACAATTTCAACTTGTAATGGCGTATTTGAAAGCATTCTCAATAATTGAGTCTCAGTTGTGATTTTAACAGGCATTAAATTCAAAATTGCTATTCTGAGAGGCCTGATATCTTGATGAATTGCCCTTGTTTCGCGCATTACAAAGATATTTTCCTCTTGAAGTATTTCAACTGCAGGCAACTGGTCTGGAATATTTAAAGGCATTTTTTAAAATTTTAAACCGCAAAAATACAAAACTATTTATTTCATAAATAATTTTTTTGGCAGGGTATTTGCATTACGTTACTTGAAAAACAACTTTAAAACAAATGCCATGAAAAAAACATTATTCATATTGGCTATGTTGTTGATGGCAGCAACCACATTTTCTCAGACCTCAAGGAGGCCTGCCAATACTAGGGAACCTGCCGGACAAGAAGAAAAAAGAAATAGTTCTTCAATTGAGAGGACCGATAAATATACAGCTTCTAAGCCTGTTATTAAGCAGGAAAATCAGGAAAAATCCTCTAATCATCAAAGACATAATTCACCATCGAATAATATGAACAGGCGCAATAATGGTTTGCCGCATGACGGGGTAATTAACAAAGACAAACAATATACTCATACTCACACTGATTATTATTCGCCGAGAAAAAGTGTTGAAAGCAGACATAAAAGCTATCATTATAAAAGCAGACTTCATTCAATAGAATATCGAAGAGTACATTATCCCTACAGAAAACCGGAAAGAATAACAGTAGTATGGACTCCAGAAATGCATCTTGAATACAGGAGAATATACCCTATGGTTAAATACTGGCACTATCCTATTGGTTACAGAATACCAACAGTATCAGCTTATGATGCGTCATATTATAGGGGTGAAATTATTAATGTATATGGAAAAGTGCATGAAGTATTTTATGATGCTTATGCAGATGAATTCATTTTATATTTTGGCGCATATTATCCTTATCATGACTTTACTGTGGTAATGCTGGGTTCGATTGCAAGAAGTTTTAGTAATCATCCTGAACGTTTCTTTAATTCAGCCCATGTTCTGGTTACAGGGTTGGTTACCCTTTATGATGGTAAACCTGAAATTTATTTAAGCAGAACTTACCAGATAAGATTTTACTAAAGTGCAGATTATTAATTGAACGAAACCAAATTTTATTTAAAGCGATTACTTGAAATAAAAAGTACAGAGCCGGTGAATTTTATTAAATTTACCGGCTTTTTTCATTTTCCGGAGTAGTCATCATGCTGAGAGAAAATATATACGGAAAGACAATTGGTGAACTGGAAAGAATATGTCATTCATTTTCATTACCCGCATACACCTCTTTTCAAATTGCTGACTGGCTTTATAAGAAAAATGTATGTTCATTTGATTCAATGAGCAATATTTCCAAAACAGCCCGAAAGCTCTTGTCTGAAAGTTTTATTCTGCAAAGACATATGCCAGTAGAAGTAAAGATTTCTGAAGACTATACGAAAAAATATTTGTTTCAGGTTGACGAAAAGAAGTTTGTTGAGTCGGTTTTTATTCCTGAGAAAACCCGAAACACACTTTGTGTCTCCACACAGGTTGGATGCGGAATGGGCTGTAACTTTTGCATGACAGGTAAGCAGGGTTTCAATGGTAATCTTTCTGCAGGAGAAATACTTAATCAGATATCTTCAATAACTGAAAGAGACCAATTAACAAATATTGTTTATATGGGAATGGGTGAACCACTTGTTAATACTGACAATGTCATCAAAAGTATTGAAATAATATGTTCGCCGTATGGCTTTGGATGGAGCCCGTCACGAATTACCATATCTTCAGTCGGTATATTACCTGGTCTTAAAAGAATTATTGAGGATACTAATTGTCACATTGCTATCAGTATGCACAGCCCTTTTTCAGATGAAAGACTTGAATTAATGCCAATTGAAAAGAAATATCCCATAAGAAAAATTGTTGATTATTTAAAGACAATAAAATTGAAGCATCATCGGAAAATTTCTTTTGAGTATATCATGTTTAAAGATAAGAATGATACCATGCGCCATGTTAACGGAATAGCAGGTTTACTAAATGGATTAAAATGTAGAATAAACCTGATTCGTTTTCATCAGGTTCCTGGAGTGAAACTTTTACCATCAACAGAAGAGAATATTATGTGCTTCAAAGATCGTCTGACAGAAAAAGGTTTTATCGCTACTGTAAGAGCCTCAAGGGGCCGGGATATTTTTGCAGCTTGCGGTATGCTTTCTACAAAATACTGCTCAGCAAATTAATAAAATGATTATTCTGATTTTGACTTTTCTAAACTTTTTCTTTGTTCAAGAATTTTAATAGCATCCTGTGTAGGTATGTGTTTTCCGTTTTGGTAAGCTACCACAAAGGCCTTCTTAACATTGCATTCACGCCGTGTAGCTTCTGCTTCATCGTATGTCAGATAGCGACCTATTGAATATTTATACCAGTCTTCCTCGAAAATCATATCAATCTTCATTCCCCCTTTATATAATGTCCTCAAGTATTCTTCTGTTAATGGCAGTGTATGGGCAGCGATCTGTACTTTAAAAATAAGCTCTTTAAATAATGAAGAATCAACCTCAGCATCTTTGTCAACAGTAGCAAAAATGTCGGCGGGTGGTTCTTTTACTGCGGGGTCTCTCATAATTTTCACAATTTCTTCAAGCGACAGGTCATCATCCCATCCATAATTATATTCAACCGGGTAATCAAGACAAATCTGCACTGCTCTTCCTTCATCCCTTATAGCTAATTTTTCAAGCTGATATGCGTCATTCATAATATTTAATGCATACTCATAACGGTCGTTTTCAGCAACCTGTTCCCTACGGATCAATGCCCTGTTATACTTCTTCAAGGCTTCCATTTCATAATATTTAGCTTTGTCCATTCCAGCGGCATAATGATTCATTCTCGACATTTTTTTCCAGAACAAATCAGCTTTGTTTTTAAACACTGAATAAATTATTGTATGAGCTTCTTTATAATTTTCTGAGGACTCAATTAAAGTTTTCAACGCCTTCTGATAGTTACCGCTGACTCGTTCCTTTTTTTCAACTTCAGTAAGCTTATCGAATAATGCATTGGCTTTCTGTAATGATATATCAGCCTGATTCAACAGGCTTATTGCCTTGTCAAGTCTTTTACTTTCTATCAGGTCAAAAGAAATATTTAGGCCTTCTGTATATTGTTTGATATTATTTTGTGCAACCGTACCCATCGATAAAATCAGATTGCATAAAATAATAAACATAGTTGGTCTGAAATGATCTGTTCTCATCTTTAGTATTAATTAATATATGAACTTCCTTACAAATTTCGGACCACCAAAAATAAAAAATCTAAGAAGTAATAAAAAGGAATGTGATTTTATTTCAAATAAAAATAAAGCAAAACGATAATTTGCTTCAGCACAAAATGAAAAAAAATATAATATATTAAATATCCTTGGCCTCAGGTGCTGTAATAACCATATAAGCCAGGATTAACATTGAGGCAATTGGCAATAAAACTAATAAAATTGACATCACGTTAATTTTTAACATTTAAATCAAAAATAAATATTTTCGTCAAAAAAAAATAATCATTCGTCAAAATTTTTATTTTTTTTAAACTTTTTTTGTTAATAAATGTAAAATATTGAATGATAATTTCTTATTGTATTGAATTATGCCAAACTATTGTATTACCTTATAAAACAGCGTGGCTAATTTTATCAAATAATTGTTCGATATTTTTACGTGTTGTATTATCAAAATCTGAAAAACTGATTTTCTCGGTTTTGAGGTAGTTTAAAAAATTAGTTACCAGAATAATTCTTGATAGGTTATTGTTTTCAATATATTCTGAATTTGTTTCGGTAATACCTGTTCTTTTTTGCAAAATGAAACGTTTAAAATCAATGGTTGAAAACAGATCTTCCACAAATGGTATACCTTGCATTAAAATAACCTTTTTGTTTGCCTCTTCTTCATGTTGAAGAAATGCTGATTTTTTAATCAGATCTATTATCGTTCGCTTGCTCATTGTATCAAAGCTAAGTATAATAAAATCAAGTTTCCATCCCATAAGCAGATTAGTTATTACGGGTATATTGGATTCATCCGTGGATGGAATAAAAAATACCTGGTTCTCAAGATTTAAAAGCCTTGCAATCTCGTTTAGATAATAATAAGTGACTGTGTCTTCAACGATAATATTATTTTTTTGCCTGATTAATTGCTGGTTTCCAAGCTGTAAACCGATAAGTGAATAGATTGGTGTTAAAGTATCAGAAGTTGCTTCATGTAATGATTTCGCATCCATAATTACTGTTTCGCTTTTTTCATCTTCCTGATCAGCTCGTTGAACTGCCATAATTCTGTATAATTTTGAAGCGTCAACCAAATGGGGCGAGTGCGTGCAGTAAATGATTTGCATTTTATCCTTCAGGCCTTCAAACACTTTCAGAACATCTTCCTGCGCTCTTGCATGAAGGCTCAGTCCAGGCTCATCAATCAATAAAATACGGTTACCATGGTTTTCTTTTGCAGCTGATTTAAGTTCAAGGTAAAACGATAAGAACCATCTGACTCCCCTGCTCCGCTGTTTTGGATATAATCGTTCCTGTTTGTCTTTAATCCAGAATTCCAAATAAGGTTTCCCGCTTTTTTCAGGGACAGTATAATCGTAATGTTCTAATTCAAAATTCAAACGTATTTTATTATCTTTTCCGACACTTTGACTCCAGTAATCCTGGAAATCAATAGTAATTTCACTGTTTAGGTTTTCGATTTTCTGTTTTAGAATACGTTGATTTTTTTCACGGAAAAAATCAGCATTCAGTCCTGCTATTTTCAGAAAATTCTGGGCAGCTTTATACCCTTCAACATTCCTGCTTTCACTTAACAAATCTTCAAGATCAATCTTATTGGGTAGTAAACTGCTAAAATCTTCAAAAAAATCAAATGGTGGTATTTTAGATAAAATGGTTTCAGCAATTTCATTTAATGAATAGAAATTTTTGCTTTGTTCAATCTCCTGATAGGCAAATGCTTCTGCATCTTGGTACTTTACGCCATCCAGTACCATTGAAGCAATACGCTTCTTTATTTCTAGTTTCTCATTATAATCATTAACTGATTTTTCTAATTGCTGTATTTCTTTTCTGATATTTTCAATACGTTGTGCGATACTTTTTCTTTCTCTTTCATTAGAGCATAAATCAAAATAATGTTCAGATTCATTAAGTTTCGAGATCTTATCATTCAGATAAGTATTTAATTTTTTTATATGTTCATCGAGTTCAGTGTATGATTTGCAAACACTTACCTTT
>JAJUGM010000228.1 GCA_029268165.1 Bacteroidota bacterium | reverse complement strand
TGATGACTCGATTTCATATACCTTCTTAAAACAAAACCAATAGATAATGTGAATATAACGTATATACCCATTATCGTCCAATCAACCCAGCCAATTGAAGAATGTAATCCTGCATCCATATAATTTTTAGGTTAAGTTATATTTCAGTCTCTTTTTTTAAGTACATCAAATATAAAAGGATTTTTCGGAAAATTACTATGAGGAAGATATACTATTTTTTTGTGATTTCAGAATACATTGAGTATGTGATGGATAAATTGACAAACGCATAATAAAGTGATAGATACTGTATCCTGAAATTGTGTCAAATCAATACAATTAAAAGAATTGTACTACTGATAAATCATTTGCTAAAAGACAGAAAAACGCATTAAATTTGCTTTTGATTTACCAAATATCTTGAACTATGCATTACGTCCCTTCAATATCACGCTATTCATCAATGATATATAATTATTCCGGGCGCAGCGGGCTCAAACTTCCTGCTATTTCATTAGGCTTGTGGCATAATTTCGGGCATGTCGATTCGTTTGCCAATGCACGCGAAATGGTGCTTGCTGCATTTGATGCCGGCATTACGCATTTTGACCTTGCTAATAATTATGGGCCTCCTCCGGGATCGGCCGAAGAAAATTTCGGGAAAATCATTTCCGGAGATTTAAAACATTATCGCGATGAGATAGTGATTTCAACAAAAGCCGGTTATAAAATGTGGGATGGGCCTTATGGCGACTGGGGTTCACGGAAATATCTGCTGTCAAGCCTTGATCAGAGCCTGAAACGAATGGGTGTTGAGTATGTCGATATTTTTTATTCGCATCGTCCCGACCCTGAAACACCGCTTGAAGAAACGATGGGTGCCCTGGCTCATGCCATCAGGCAGGGAAAAGCTTTTTATGCAGGTATATCAAATTATAAACCCGACCAGACTGCCGATGCTGCAAAAATATTGCGTCAGCTCGGGACACCCTGTGTTATCCATCAGCCCAAATATTCCATGTTTGAACGCTGGGTTGAGAATGGTCTGCTTGATGTGCTTGACAAGGAAGGTATTGGTTTGATTGCTTTTTCGCCTCTGGCTCAGGGATTGCTTACTGATCGTTATTTAAAAGGAATTCCCGAAGGATCAAGGGCTTCAAAAGCCCATGGGTTTCTGAAAAAACAGGACATAACGCCCGAAAAGCTGCAGCAAATAGAAAAACTCAACGAACTGGCGGCAAAGCGCGGTCAAACTCTTGCCCAGATGGCCATTGCATGGCTGCTGAAGGATAAAAGGGTTACATCAGTTCTTATTGGCGCAAGCTCGGTTCAGCAATTGCTTTCAAATCTTAAAGCTCTTGAAAAACTTGATTTTACATCATTTGAATTAGATGAAATTGAAAATATTTTAAAAATGTAAGCAAAACATGATATTTTATTGAATGATAACCTTTTGATTACATTGTTTGCATACACCATTCTCATCAATACCCGTAATTTCAGTATGATATCCGACACGTTTTATTACGGTTGAACCACAGCCATGGCAACGGGTATTGTGATAATTCTTAATTTCAATATTTCCGATATAGACGTACCAAAGGTATTCTGCCGCAATTTCAGCAAGCCCGATAAGTGTTTCTGCAGGTGTTGAATCAATTTCAAGCTTATACATGGGGTGGTACCTCGAAAGGTGAAGGATAGTGTCAGCCCCAAGCTCACTGGCAATCCAGCGAACCATCTGGGTGAATTCCTCATAATTGTTATTTAATGTGGGAATCACCAGATTGGTTATTTCAAGATGCTTTCCCGACTGCTTTATATTAACCAGCGTATCAAGTACCGGTTTTAACCTTGCTCCGGTTATCTGTTTGTAAAAATTATCCGAAAATGCTTTAAGGTCAATATTAAAAGCATCAATATATTGCAGTATTTCCTGCAGCGGTTCAGGGGAAATAAAACCGTTTGAAACCATCACATTTTTTAATCCCGATTGATTGACCAACGGCGCAACATCCATAATATATTCAAACCATATTGCAGGTTCATTATATGTGAATGCAACCCCAATGTTTTCTTCTCTTGAATTTGCAATATTAACAATGTCCTCAGGACGATAATAATTCCTGAACGGGAAGTCTTCAGCAGTACCTTGGGATATTTGCCAGTTCTGACAACATTTGCAATGCATGTTACACCCGACGGTACCTATCGATAAAATAAGCTTACCGGGATGAAAATGATATAGTGGTTTCTTTTCAACCGGATCAAAATTGATAGCAGAAAGTTTGCCATATATTTCGGACACAAGTGTTCCGTTATGATTTCGCCTGACCCTGCATATTCCGTGCTGGTTGTTCTGAATAAGGCAATTATGCGGGCAAAGCAGACAACGGATTTTATTTCCTTCAGTGATGTAAAATTGTGCTTCTTTAGAAAGAAAATTCATACTGAATTTATCTGATTAAAATTATGCATATATTTTGAATTCGGTAGACTGAAATTTAAACTTTCTATTTTTTTCTTAATGAGTTAAAAAATTTACGAATATTCGCAACCGTGAGTGCATGTCTTTTAGTACCGCGCGTTCCCATCAGAAAAGCATAAGGCTGCATTACGGGTACATGAGAAAACACTATTTTCAGCATTGCAAGAAAAGGAATTGTAATTAACATACCAGGAATTCCCCAAATCATAGCTCCAAGTATTAAACCCAGAATGATGACAAACGGATTAATTCTCACATGATTACCTACAATATTCGGCGATAAAATATTATTCTCAATAAAATGTACAATATATACAAAGACGACCACCCTGAATGCGTATATCATTGAATCTTCGGTTAATAATGCAAATAGAAAAGGTATCGACCCGCCCATAAAGTTGCCAAAATAAGGAATAAAACTGAACAGAGCGGAAACCACACCCAAAAGGAGCGGATATTTAATACCTATAATTAAAAGGCCTGCTGAATTAAAAAAGCAGAGAATGATCACTACTGTTGTTACTCCAAGCATATAACGTGTTACAACATTGGCAATTTCTTTCAAAATCTGTACAACTACAGGCCTATTTTTTTGTCCCGCAATTTTTAAAAAGAAATAGGCAAATTTCGTGCGGTAATAAAGGAAAAGAAAAATATAAACCGGTTGCATCAGTATTTTAAATATAGTTCCGGTAGTAGCCGAAAAGATTTTTTCAGACTGGGTTCCAATGTCATTTATTCGGCTCAACAGAAATTCCTTAAGGCTGTCACCCGGGATTCCCAGTTCCTGATTAATATATAGCTGAAATTGCTCAATGTGAGCTATCATTTTTTGTCTGAAAAAAGGCAGTTCGCTTGAAAATAAGCTGATTCGTTTAAAAACGAATATACCAATAGAAGCAAATACAAACGCAGCTAACAAAATACCTGTTAAAATGGCCACGATCCTTGGAATTCTTTTTTTCTCAAGGAAATTGACAATAGGATATAACATGTAGGCCAATAGAACACCAAAAGCAAGCGGATAAAGGAAATCCTTAGCCAGTATCATCCCATAAACGGATAACATTACTGATAACAAAATGAAGGTCAACCGGAAACCAAAAGGATAATCACGCTTCATTATTTTATGACTTTAATTTTAGCCTTAAAGTTATGAAATCTTTTTTTTAATGAGGCTCAGTTTTTATGAGCCGACGGCGAAATAAAAACTGTTAGCCGAATTAATCCCGATAGCGGAGCGTATCGGGATAGGCTCAGTTTTTATGAGCCGAAGGCGAAATAAAAACTGTTAGCCGAATTAATCCCGATAGCGGAGCTTATCGGGATAGGCTCAGTTTTTATGAGCCGAAGGCGAAATAAAAACTGTTAGCCGAACGAATGGTACATAGAAAAGCCGCTGGCTGTAAAGATCATACTTTGATTAAACACACCATAAATTTGGGCAAACGGACTCATTTGCACGAAAATCTTATACCATGAGCAGCCCAATTTTAAAATAACTTGCAAGGATAATTCATTTGTTGCTATATTTGATGTTTTATTGTTCTTTTATGTTTAATTTGTTGTTCGGACAAGAAAAGTTCATCAACAATCTTATAATAAAAAACTTAAAATAAATGTCGCAACCAACAACTCACTGATCTCACAACCCAATTATTTCATTAATAAGATAAATCATTAGCACATTAACTAACAAATTAATTAAATAAATAAGTCATGTTCAGTAATATTTTAAATGAGCCGAAAAGATTTTTCGCAGTTACTGTTTTGTTGTTAACTGGCTTTATCCTTGAAGCGCAGAATGAATTTGACAAGCTGTTGCCATTGGACCCTGAGGTGCGCGTAGGCAAGCTTAAAAACGGATTAACCTATTACATACGGAAAAACAGTAAGCCTGAAAAACGCGTTGAATTCAGGCTTGCCGTGAATGCCGGTTCCATCCTTGAAGATAATGATCAGCAAGGACTGGCGCATTTTGTTGAACACATGGCATTTAACGGCACAAAGCATTTCGAAAAAAACGAACTTGTTCATTATATGCAATCAGTAGGGATGAAGTTCGGACCTGAATTAAATGCATTTACATCATTTGATGAAACAGTATATATGCTTACAATCCCCACTGATTCAGCTGAAGTGCTTAAGAAAGGCTTTCAGATTATGGAAGACTGGGCACACAATTTAATATTTGATACTGCTGAAATCAATAAGGAGAGAGGTGTGATTATTGAGGAATGGCGGCTTGGCAGAGGCCCTTTTCAGCGTATGGAAGACAAGTGTATACCGGTATTGCTTAATGGCTCACATTATGCTGAACGTTTACCAATAGGCATAAAGGAAATAATTGAAGCCGCTGATTATAGTACCATAAAAAAATTCTATACCGACTGGTATCGTCCTGACCTGATGGCTTTTATTGTGGTTGGCGATATTGATGTGGATGCCACTGAAAAGACCATTAAGGAAATGTTTGGCCGAATACCGGTTGTAAAAAAGCCAAGGCCAAGGTCACGATTTGATATACCTGATCATCAGCAGACGCTTTTAGCCATAGCCTCCGATAAGGAAGCACCCTATACGATTGTCCAGGTGGTTTGTAAAACAAATCCCGCACCAAAAACAACCTACGCTTATTACAAGCAATACCTGATCAGCCAGCTGATAACCGGGATGATCAACCAGCGCCTTAATGAACTTAAAGAAAAAGCTGATCCAGCCCTCTTATATTCAGTAAGTTATTTCGGATCGTCATTAACACGTGAAAAAAGTGCCTATGTTTGCGCAGGTATTGTCCCCGAAACCGGTATAGAAAGAGGCATTCAAACATTACTTGAAGAAAACGAAAGAATTATCAGGCATGGCTTCACACAGGGTGAACTCGACCGTCAGAAAAAATCCACCTATACTTATTATGAAAATGCTTTCAATGAGCGTGATAAAACCGATTCAAAGAATTATGCTGAGGAATATGTTTCACATTTTCTTACACAGGAACCTTCTCCGGGGATTGCTTTTGAATTTGAGTTTATAAAAAAATATCTCGATGGAATCACACTGGAAGAAATTAACGATTTTGCCCGTAAAATAATAAGGAAAGACAACAGGGTGGTAATTATTCAGACGCCTGAGAAGGAACAACTTTCAATACCTGCAGAAAGTGCTATTTATGAGTTGATAGCAAAAACTGAAACAGCGCCTGTAGAGCCATATATTGACAAAACTTCCGGTCTGACATTAATGGCTGAGATGCCTGTTCAGGGCAAAATATTGATGACCCGGAAAAGGGATGATCTCGGAATTACTGAAATGACACTTGCCAATGGAGCAAAAGTGGTTCTAAAACCCACTGATTTTAAAAACGATGAAATTCTTTTCAGGGCATACAGTGCAGGAGG
>JAJUGM010000227.1 GCA_029268165.1 Bacteroidota bacterium | reverse complement strand
GCCGATACGTTCCTTCATTTCCCCTGCCGCCTTATTGGTGAAAGTAAGGCATAATATTTCCGAAGGTTTCACGCCCCGGCTCAAAAGGTATGCCACACGGTAAGTAAGAACACGTGTTTTGCCTGCTCCTGCGCCGGCAATAACCAGTGCAGGCCCTTCGGTGTTCAGTACGGCCTGGTACTGAGCTTCATTAAGTTCTTTCAGAAATCGGTTCACCTGAAAAAATTTTGGCATCAAAGTTAGGCAATGCAGTTTTTTATTGCTGTCCGGAAAAGGTTTTTTTTGAGTAAATAATTAACAAGGAATTTTAGCGTTATAAAATAATTCATCCGAAGGTAAACGGAATGAATGATTTTTTTTATCATTGTATTTAGTTATTTATTATAATCTGAAAGCTTTATTAAATTCATGTCCAAAACCGGAAAACCTGAAATTATCACTTTTTTGTTAGTATTAAGTCTGCACTTAAATGCACAGATTTCAGCCCCTGGTAAAAACGGTGGAATTCGGACAGCATATTCATCCGTTCAGGGTACTGATTCGGTTTTTATCTTTAACAGGCCTGACTTTGAAGCTAACAGCACGGTGAGCCTTATTGCAACATCGGCAGATAAAACACCCGGATGGAATTTTATCTGGTCGGTCTTTAATCCGATTTCCTGTGCATGGGAAATTATTCCAAAAGCTGATACAGGCAGTATTTCAGTTATTGACAGTATTTCTGTTAATTCGGGCTATCAGGTAATTATGTCGAAAGGGTTGCAAAATGATACTTTTACTGTATGGGTGGTATTTAATGATTTTGCAGTTACTATTACCAACAAGGATGATTCTGCCAAAGTGCGTTTTGGTGATTACAACTGTGCCTCGGTAAGTTTTTTTTCTGATACTACTGTATATCAGCTGACATACTATGACCCCAATACCTGCATGCCTAACACAGTGAAAAACTCATATACCATCAGATGGACTGCTTCCGATGAAGAGTCTGATGTGCCTCCTAACAGGCTGATTGCGCGCCTTGAAAGTCCGCCATATAAAGATACATGGTATAAGATAAGCATCACCGATAATTTCAAACTGGTGAGGAGTGATTCTATTCTTTGCCCGGCCATTGCCTCAAAGGCTTTCATGCAGGCCAGTTATATTGAACTGTCTGATTCCATTGAATACCCCGGTAAACTATACAAATATTACTATGATGATGAAAAATCGGCTCCGGGGAGGTTCAGGTTTGACCTGTCGGGTTCAGAAAATGCCGTTTGGTACGAGCTGAAATTTGGCGATGGTGAAATATATGAACCTGTAGCTGACACAGAAAGGATAGTGCACGAATATAAATTTCCGGGTGAATATACGGCTGTGCTTATCACCAAATCGCCGGCACCGTTGGGGTGTATTGATTCATTCAGGCTTGAAAATTCGGTTGAACTGGAAGACACTTTGTTTTTGCTGCCAAATGTATTTACACCCAATGCTGACGGGCATAATGATGTGCTGGTTCTTTATGAGGAAAATTCGAATAATGTATTCCGGAGCCAGGATATTTCGGTAACAAGCATAGAAATAACCATTTTTAACAGGATTGGAAGAAAAGTGCATGAGTATGCGGGCAATATAAGAGACTGGAAAGGGTGGGATGGGAATATCATGAATTCAAAACTGCCTGCACCCGAAGGAGTTTATTTTTATTGCCTTACCTATTATTATTTTGTAACGAAAGAGGGAGAGAACCCCCGTCAATCGGCCGTTTTTAAACGAAAGGATATGAAAGGCTTTATTCATCTTTACAGAGAAGAAAAATACTGATATTGGTAATTCACTGATTGTTATTGGGGTTTGATTTTAGCCCAAGTATGATGAATAAACAAGTTCATCATAACTGGGTTAATCTAACCGAAAATTTCCATATTCAACCATTAACAGGTAAAAAAATTTATTTTAAATTTGATTAATCCTTTACAGAAAAGGGAGTTAGCAAAAAACACCGTAACCACCAGTGAAAAAATTTTATATTTTTTAGTTACTACAAGGTTTTTAGAAGATGATACTATTGTACTTTATAATACCAATAAAAACAATTTTTCTTTCCCACTTTGTAACGGATATAAAGAGCAATGGGTTTTTTATGTTTATTATAAAAAATAAAAAACTATCATATTATGGGATTATTTGATTTTATAAAAAACAAAAAAGACAAAACTGAAAATACAGAAGAAGTTCGTAAAGCGATTTCTGACAATATCGAATATCTTTTAGAAAAAGCAGCTTCAGAACCAGGATTAAGACCCAAATTCTACAAAACACTTTTGAATTCAGAATTAATAGTATTAACAAATGAAAATTCAGGAGAGGAAGGAGTTCAGACACTTGAAAAAAATACTACTTTAAATATTATGTCTATGTCTGATGGAAAAATCCCTGTGTTTACTTCAACCGACAGAATATTTGATAAAGGAGTTATAAAAACCGAAGTGCCGTTTATAGGAATGAATGGTCGTAGTTTATTGGAAGCAACACAAGGTGCAACATTGATTTTAAATCCATTTTCTGATTTTGGAAAGGAACTAACACCTTCTGAAATTCAGAGATTATTGAATGGAAGCATCTTTAAGCCACAAGAGCAACAGGACTTAAAGAAGAATACAAGAGTCAGAATTGGTCAGCCTGCTCAAATTCCCGATGGACTTGAGAAAAGTCTGATTGAATTTGCAAAAACCAGAAATGAGATAGATTCAGTATACATTGCAATGACTGAGCGAGTTGATTCTGGAGAATACCCAAGTTTAATAATTGGCCTAAAAGTAACTAATAATGAACAAGAAGTATTAGGAGAATTAGGTGAAGCAATTCGACCCTATATTTCAGAAGGCAAACATATTGACATGATGAAAATAAGTGGAAATGATGGTTTGTCTAAATACTTCGAAACAATTGAACCGATTTATAAAAAATAACGCCAACTGATAGTCAGAGCCTCATACGGCAATTAATTGCAGGATTGATTGTAAGTTGCTCTGCAAATTGCTATTTGTTAACAGACAGTAATGATGATAAAAGATACTTGGATTATATTAAAGATTGTGAAAAACAAGGAAAACTAACAAACCAACCAATGGTGGTTATTGATGGATTAGTTTTTAGTTATGAAAATTTAAAAGTTAATAGGATACCATTAAGTAAAGATGACATTTTTAAAATTGACTACTTATCAAAATATAGTGAGGGCGCAAAAAACTTATACGGAGAAAGAGGGAAGAATGGAATACTTATAATTCTGACCAAGAAATTGCAGGAAAGAATACAAGGAAAGTCAACAAAATCAATAACAGATAGTAAAATACTTTTTTGTTAGGAGACCAGCAGATTAGCCAGGAGGAACTTCAAAAAATTGACCCGATAGATATTAAGTCAATAGATGTGATTAAGGAGAAAGAAAGTGTTAAAAAATATACTTCTGAGGATTACGATGGAGTAGTGATAATTACCATGAAAAAGGACAAAAAGAAAAATAAATAAAGCCCGGCGCCCAATACACAATATAGACAATAATGGTTTCAGAGGTATGCGATGGATATTACCCGACCAAACTTTCGTATTGGTGAAAAGGATACTGCTCCGCAATCCCTTTACTGCACATACACTCAACTGTTTGTGTGGCATAAAAAAGCAACCTCGGGTAGGAAAAAACCATCTATAATGAAAAATGAGTGGATAATCACCTGAAAAAATCATTAGATGTAATGAAAAAATTAGGAATGATACTCATAATATTAAGTTTATTATCTTCATGTAAAGATGAAACAACTTATCAGATGCAAATTCTGATTAAAAATGAAACTAATAGCATACTGACGATAAAGTTGTTTCCTAAAAGTGATTATTTATATGTAGGTTTGTATGATTTTTCTGGAATTGGGGGTGGATTTAGAGAAACAGAATTTCAATTGGAGATTGATTCAGACATAGAGTTATATATATCAGGAGACGTAAACAAGAAGCCAAACGTTTTAGTAACTGAGGTTTTTGACAGTATACATGTGATTCCTTTTAATGAAAATAAAACTGAAATGAAATTCTCACCTGATACTGTAATTGGTTATTCTAAGAATTTATTTAATGCTGATACTTTATGGATTTATGAATTACAGAATTTTGATTTACTGACGAATTTTCAAAAAAATCCAGTAGAATCCCATGCTTATATCTTTATAATATCAGAGGAAGGCTACTGATTATGAATAGTTTACGCCACACAATAATCAGAGCTTCATACGGCACGGGGTGCCTATGTTTGAAGCCGCGGTTGAACTAAATCCGTTTTGAAATAAATGTCCAAAAAAGGGGTTAGAGCAACTCCTTATCCTGCCTATGCATTCAGAAATTATTGTGAATACAAATAAACGATATATTCTTTGTTTTTAATGATCTGAAAAAGGAATAGTAGAAAGGTATTTTATCCGATACCTGAAGCAGAAATAATGGATCTTATGCTTCTTCCTTTTGTTCTGCTTCGTAGGCCTTCAGCAGTTCTTCCTGTATGTTACCGGGTACCTGTTCGTATTCAAGGAATTTCATGGTATAAATAGCCCGTCCGCCAGTAAGTGAGCTTAGTGCTGTTGAATATTTGCTCATTTCGGCAAGCGGCACCTTAGCAGTAATTTTCTGAAACCCCATTTCGCTTTCCATACCCAGCACAATGGCACGCCTGCCTTGCAGGTCGCTCATTACATCTCCCATACGGTCGCTAGGGACAAGCACTTCAACCAGGTAAATAGGTTCGAGGATTTTTGGATTAGCTTTTTTAAACGCCATGCTAAAAGCATTACGTCCTGCAAGCCTGAATGAAATTTCATTGGAATCAACAGGGTGCATTTTGCCATCGTAAACGCAAACCCTTATATCACGTGCATAAGAACCCGTAAGCGGCCCTTCTTCCATCTTTTCCATAATACCTTTCAGTATAGCCGGCATGAAACGCGCATCGATAGAACCGCCGACAATACAGTTATAATAAATCAGTTTACCTCCCCATGCAAGGTCAATTACTTCCTCATCGCGGACATTCATTTTGTATTCCTTACCGTCAACGACGTACATCGTAGGCTTTGAAGCACCTTCCTTATAAGGCTCAATGATCATATGCACTTCGCCGAACTGACCGGCGCCACCCGACTGCTTTTTATGTCTGTAATCGGCCTGGGCAACTTTTGTAATGGTTTCGCGGTAGGGAATTCGTGGGGGAACAAACTCGGTACCGATTTTGAAAATATTATCCATGTGCCATTTCAGGATATTAAGATGATACTCACCCTGGCCGGATAAAATAATTTGTTTAAGCTCTTTTGAATATTCTATCTGTATGGTGGGATCTTCAAAATTCATTTTTTGCAGCGCTTCACCCAGTTTTTCCTCATCGCCTTCGCTGAGGGGTCTGATAGCACTACGGAATTTGGGTTCCGGAAAGACAATAGGATCAAATTTCAGGGATGTGTCAGTTGATAATGTGTGGTTGATTTTAGTGCCTTTCAGTTTAACCGTCGCGCCAAGGTCGCCTGCTATCATGGAAGGCAGTTTGGTGCGGTTTTTACCGGCTACCAGAAAAATCTGTGCGATGCGTTCTTTGTTTTGAGTGGTGTTATTTACCAGGTCAATGCCTTCGGTAATCTGGCCTGACATAACCTTGAAATAGGCAATTTCACCAATATGAGGTTCTGATGAGGTTTTAAATACAAACAAAGCAGGTGCGCCTGCTTTATCACATTTAATTTCTTTACCATTGGCCTTGATGGAAGGCATTTCATCGGGACTTGGCACAACCTGGGTAATGAATTCAAGCAGCCGGCTTACACCCATATTTCTTTTAGCCGAAACGCAGAATATCGGGAAAAGGCCGCGCT
>JAJUGM010000226.1 GCA_029268165.1 Bacteroidota bacterium | reverse complement strand
ACCTTACATCGGATTTTTGGCTGAATATGACAAGGCTGTTGTTTTATATGCCAAGAGAGATGCATGGGAATGGGAAAAAACTACTAATTCTGCAGTAATCATTTTTAACGGAGGATACAGGTTCAGGTTTCAGGGTGGTTTCTTTCTGAACCTTGGAGCGCTTCTGGGGGCAGCATCAACTAAATATAAATGGGACTATATTGACCCTACTTATGTGGGCAGTTCAAATAACCCAAAGTCCGGTAAAGACATTATTCCTTTTGGTATGCTCGAAGTTACACTGGGTGTAGAATTTTAGTAAATACAACTGTTTCTTTAGTATAATTCTCTGCGGTTCTCTTTGAGAGCGCCGACTGTAGCTCTGAGTAACTGACGGTGCTAAAGATAAAATTAATAATAAGGAATACAGAGCAGCCAAAGAGATATAGTGAAATGTTTATTTCTGCTTAGGAGATTATATTTTTTTAATCGATATGTATCTTCAAGAAAATATTGTTTTCTTAAACGGAGCTTTTGTTTCAATACAAAAGGCCTGCATATCGCCTTACGACAGAGGGTTTTATTTTGCAGACGGCATTTATGAGGTTATCAAATATTACAAAGGAAAACCTTTCTGTTTTAATGAACACCTGATGCGTATGAAGAAGAACCTTGGTGAAGTAAGAATAAATTTCAACGACTTTGATAAACTGGAAGAAACAACCGGCAGGCTGATTAGCTTAAACAGGCTTAACGGAGAGTATGCAGGTATTTATCTTCAGATTACAAGGGGAGTATATCCACGCATGCATCGTTTCCCTGAAAAGTCAATTATCCCCACGATATACATGAATGCATATCCATATCCTTCATACAGCAATCAACTCACCAATGGGATAAAGGTAATTATGCGGGAAGATGTAAGATGGCAACGATGTGATATTAAAGCTATCGGCTTGTTGCCAAATGTGCTGATGTATCAGGAAGCGGCAGAGAATGATGCCATGGAATGTTTTTTTATTCGAAATAATTATCTTACCGAGGCAACGCACTCTAACATTTTTGCTGTAAAAGACGAAGTGGTTCAAACCCATCCCGATTCGAACCTAATATTACCGGGCATCACAAAAAAAGTAGTAATACAAATTTGCCGTAATTCAGGAATTAAGGTTAATGAGTATCCTATCCGGGCAGATAGCTTTTCCCGTTATGATGAATTTTTTATTACCGGCACAGGTAATGAAGTAATGCCTGTAATACAGATTGAAAATACAATAATTGGCAATGGCAAACCGGGAAAGATAACGAGGCATATTCAGAATGAATTTTTTAAAATGACTTACGGACAACTGGCAAATGACTGGAATTTTGAGAATTGGGTAGTCAGTTATAAAAATTAATTGGTTTCAATGAAGTTAAATTTCATGTCGAGTATTGATTCGTAATACTCGCCTCTTTCCATTATGTCGTCATCTCCTTCTTCATAATACCAGTTAATAGTTACTTTATGTCCCCGCTTGCTAATATCAACAAGCGCCCTGAGGATATGAAGCAATGCTTTTGAAGAACCACTGTTAAAATATTCAAGTTCAATATCAACAACAGTTGATTCAGGTGGGTCCTGACAATAATAGTATATCCATTCAAAAAGGTCATCATAGAATTTGCTGGCATCTTCAGGAATGGATCTTCCGCTAATGCGCAACCTTCCATCTTTATTGAAAGATACTTCAGGTGTTTTTTTCGTGCTTTCTATTAGCAGATTATCCATATATTTTTTCATGCGATAATCAGAGTCAGGAATAAACTATACGCCTGTATCAGAAAAAAGTTACTTCCGGCTCTGAATTTTATAACAATAATAACAAATTTATTTTAATTAATTAATTAACATAAAGGATGAAGTTATTAAAACAATCCTGACAAAAAAAATATTTAATAAACATATAACACTTTTTCAATTCTTCAGGTTTTCAAATAACATTGCTGTTAAAGATGTTTCTTTTTTAAAATTAATATTTTCAACCTGAAAAAGCAAATTTTCAGATTTTATATGAAGTGGAGTTTAATCATCAGCAGGTGTTCCTCAACGAAACAGGGCCTGAGCAGTTATCAGGGAATACTGCTTGAGCCTTGACTTATTTTATATCCTTTTTTGTGTCAGGACAAAATCGGATTGGGTTCAACCGGGGTGCAGTATGAAACCCTGATTATTAGTAGGTGTTTATTTTTTCTATCTTTCTTTTAACTCTTTGGTTGTTATAAACCCTTTAAATCCCTTTTGCTGTAATGACTTCATTAATAATTTATCACCAGTCCACAATTTGCATTTCAGATGCATGGCTAAAGCAACAAAAATAACGTCATCAAAGTCCACAGCTTTTGTTAATTTGTCTGCAATCAGAAGTGTTTCTTTAGGAATCAATTCTTCTGATATAAAATTAATTTTGCTGTAGATGATCTCAATTAATTCATATTACTCTGAATCAGTAAGATGTGTATATTTTTTGATTTTTGAAATGTGATTCTGGATTTCAGTCTGAAGGAACCTGGGACTATAAAATCTAATTGTTTTGTCAGAATACAATAGAATTTGACCAATCGAACTTTGGGAATTGAGTATAGCACTGAAAACAATGTTTGTATCAATAACTATTTTCATTTCAGAAGCCTGTCACGATTACTTTTGTACCACTTCTTATTAATTTCTGAAGAGAGCTTATCAACAACAGATTGTGACGTTTTGTATTTTGAGGTTAACTCTTTATATCTAAAAAGATTAGCTAACTCTTGAAGTTCATCAGTATCAATTGTTGGCTGCAATCTGCTAATTACTTCCTTTTTTGTCCTCTCGATGATCATTTTGTTCAATTTTGTTCAAAGGTATTCAAATATTTACTAATGCCAAAATCTCTGCAAAATGCTTTCACACTTGTACACAAACTTTTTCGCATATGGTTCGTTGCCCGGTTCAATGCGCTAACTTATCAGGGCAAACGAAAGATATACAAATGAACAAACAATAGCAGGATTTCTTTGCCGAAAATATACTATATCTGGTGTTGAACTATATCTTCCCTGACGGGAATTGCCTTTTTAAATATTATATTTTGTTATATTTCTGATAATTACTAATCAAGATTTTTAACATCATGAAAAAAAGTAATGAACCGAGGTTGGTTCAGATGATTATTGAAAGTTTTTATAAATTATACTAAGTATTTTTTTCAGAAAAAAGATATTATTCCTAGTATTCCTCCAATAAGCCCAACTACGCCACCAATTAGGCCGATAAAAAATGACCACTTTGATAACGGAGTATATTTTATTGAAATATCGTTCCTGTTATGACCTGGATATTGTGTAAACCATGGGGAATTTAAAAGTCCCTGAACAATAATATCCAGTTCTCGATCATTTTTATTGATACCAAGACCATTGTCCTTGTCACTTATGTACCATTTAATATCTACACTTTTATATTTGAGTAGATATTTCTTTACACGCTTAATTACTTCTTTATTATCCATATTCTTCAATGAATTTCAATTTTCGTCACTGATTTATGAATTAAAGACAAATTATTTATAAAAATCCCTTTCAGCTTTTTTCTGGCATTGCATGCAATCGGACACGTGTATGTCCAATTGTTGTTTGCAGGCTTTCCGCGTTTAATATCAGGGTTTCCACCGGTACAATTATTGATGCAAGGCATAAAGCACACAACCCGCTCTTTTCCCGCCATTGGCTAAATACGATATTGTCCTGTCGTGCATTATAGTGCTTCACGTCAGTATTTCCCCTTAATCCATCTTATTTGTTCAATCGCTTTTTAACATACTATTTAAATCATAAAATTATAGTTGGTGTAATTCATGAAATCCAGGAATTAAGCTTATGGCTATTCCAAAGGTTTTATGAAATTCATCAATTCCCTGTCGTGGTTATATACAATTTTGCATTCATTATCGAAATACATTGTAGCACCATTTTCCGGCGTGTAACGGTCCCATTTTGGGAGCACGCCTTCAACATTAGGATTACCTGTTTTTACAAAGTTTATCCATGCAGAGCTCATTTTATCTGAAAGCTTCCATGCTTCTTCGGTATTGCCTGTCCAGTCTGCCCTTAGGTCAACAGTATTAAATGCCAAAGGAATGTCTAAGCCATGAAAAGAACCTTTGGAAGCACTATCAACAGGACTTTTCCATGCCAACAAATAAACATACAGTGGAGCGTTTGTTTCTATTGCCCTTGCATCGGCTGTCCGAATGGTATAGGGCCTGAAAACTTTATCAATGGAAAGAAGGTCCTGAGGTGTATAATCGGGATAAACCTTTGCGAATAGTGATATGTATTGGTCGGTTTTACTGCCATATTCTTTTGCTAAGCGTTCTTTGGCTTGTTTCATAGTTAGTGTTTTTTCGCTATAAGCTGTGGGCATCATCTCGTTAAGGGTTGAACCTATCAAAAGGGGAATATTCTTTGAAATATCAGAAAATCCTGGAGTGAAAGGTTGCTGCAATAAAACAATACTATCGACAGAAGGTGCAAAACCAATCATTGTTGAGGAATTGGGCTTTCTTTCCCCAAATACTTTTGCTATTGCAGTGTTTCCTGCTTTTACAAGTGCGTGATAAGAGATTGTATCAAGTTTTTCAACATCATCTGGCTTAATATTCAAACAATCAAGTACAGCTAGTCCAAGTGCTTGCGATTTTTCTTTTGTCATGGCATTAATTAATGTACCACTCTGAATAATTGCCTTATGAAACAAACCTTTAGCAGCCGGCATGCACATTAGGGTGCCAACTTTTCCGCCGCCTCCCGATTCGCCCACAATGGTTACATCAGATGGGTTGCCACCAAATTGATTAATATTCTTTTTAATCCACTCAAGGGCTTTCACAATATCGAGCATACCTACATTTGCCGATTGTGCATATTTTTCACCACATGCCGACAGGTCAAGGAACCCAAGGATGTTCAAACGATGGTTTACCGATACCACAACAATATCACCTTTTTTTGCCAAAGCTTCCCCGTAGGTCATAGGATCGTTGCTGGCTCCAACATGAAAACCTCCGCCATGAAGCCAGAGCATTACCGGACGCTTTTTGCCATCGTTAATTCCCTGCGTCCAAACATTTACACTAAACAGTTCTTTTTCGTTTTGAATGGAATCGGGGTACCAGGGAACTATTTGTCGGGCCACCGGACCAAACTCCTTACATTCACGAATTCCGTTCCATGCATCAGGATCCTGCGGAGGCATAAATCTTTCAGCCTTGGCGTAGGGTATACCCTTAAAGGAATACACGCCATTGTTAAAGCTACCTGATATTTTACCAAATGAGGTTTTAACAACGGGTTCCTGATTATTGTTGGTTTTGGATTTACACCCTGTCATAATGATACCTAAGGTAATTAAGGAAAAGAAAAAGATATTTCCAACTTGTTTCATGTTATATGGTTTTATTTTTATTTAAAACAAATGTACTAAAAATTCATTTTATCGCATGTAAAACTATTAGCATATAGCTTGGGGTTCAATGATGGATATAATAAAAAGTGATGAATTCCTGAGCGATGCTCAGTCAAGTTGCTCAACTCCTGGCACGAGCCACAACCTTGGAATAACATATAAACCCAAGTGCGATGAATAAACAAATTCATCCGGGTGCATAAAAATAATTGTCCCTGGAATTTTGACGAGTAGGAGTGAATGGTGATGGGGCTTTGCCCCATGCCCCACATCTTTTTTTGTCCTGACACAAAAAAGGATGCAAAAAAAGTCAAGGCTCAAGCAGTTTTCCCTAAAAACTACGGCTCGGCGGGCATGCGCAATACAACAGATAGCAAGGTTGGCGATTAATAATAACCATGTGCTTTTGGTAACCTTTGTCTTACAATGTACTCAGACTGTATTGCTT